>CAUWEE010000238.1:0-1995 GCA_963557095.1 uncultured Helicobacter sp.
CCAAAGATTGCAATAAAAACCTTAGAACGCAAAGGAAGGATAGTTTCTTTTGGAGCAAAAAAAATCACAAAGCAAGCACTTAAAGCTAGGAAAAACAAAAATAAACTCGGCTGTCCTAAAACGCTATCTAACCATTGCACGATGCTCAAATCAGAAATAAAGGGGAGATTGATAAAAATAGCAATCAAGGCAAAACTAACAAGCTTTTGATATAAATTAAAATCAAAGCGCATAAAAGATACACAGAAACTGCTTAAAGCAAGAGTGTAAGTCAAAATCCAAAAATTCATTGCTTCTCCCTTATTTTTTCTTCAAGCCATTTTTGATTGAAACGAATGTGAGAAATTTGACTGCGATTATTGGTATAAACAATATCAATAAACTGCTGTCCGACCTTAACATTTGGATATGAAACCTCAACGCTCTTACCCTCTTTTCGCACTCCACGCGCAATGTCTAAGATTGTAACCTGTTTCCACTCTTTTGCTTTTAGCATCGAAAGCACAAGAGTGCCTCTTGATTCCTCTGGACTTTTCTCACGCGTATTGTGGATAAGAAAAATCTCATCATTGATTTTAAAGATCGCAACAGAATTATCCTCATTAATAATATTGCTCTCAATTGGAGCTTCCCAAACCAAGCCACCAGATTTGCAAAATTGCATATTCATTGCTTTATCATAATAATTTCGCATCACAGCTAAACATTCTTTTTCATTGAGCGCCACGATAGAGGGCTGAAGCTGTCCTTTTTTGTCTGTGATCTTTCTTGCATCAAGCATCTCTCCTTTGGCATCAAAACGCACAATCAAAGGATATTTATCTGCAAGCTCATGATAAACGGGCAAATAAAATCCTCCATCCTCTAAGCCCACTGGACTTGAACGCACTAAATGGCTTAGATTCATCAAAGCTCCAAGCCTTAGAACCCCAACATAAGCAAAACTCGTTGCCTCATCTTTGGAAATATAATGATAAATCTTGCTTGTTGCCCAACCTCCAAATGTTACCCCCACAACAAAGAGATGCAAATCTCCGTTTGCAGATTTATAAATTACAGGATTGCCCAACTTTTTGATGAAATGTTTTGAATCCATCTTGAGTTTTTGACGCGTAAGAACAACCTTTGGTTCAGTCCAGAGATTTTTTGAAGCATCATAAAAACTCCCATAAATTTTGACATCAGGCTTTCCTTCTCCCCTTCCCGCAAACCATACAGTGAAGATCCTTTGATCTGAAAGCTCAGTGATTGAGGCGGAATGCACAGAAGGAGCTTTGGCAATCTTGGGCAAATCATTTTTGATAAAAACAGGTATCTCACTTGATTGCATCTTTGCTTGATAAACAAAAGATGGAGTATCTTCCTTATGGAAGAAAAACAAATAAACAATCAAAATTCCAGAGGCAATATAAAAGAAAATTTGATTCATCTAAGCAAATCCAACTTTTAAATTTTAAATTGCATTTTAATATGTTATTTAAGAATTCTCACCCCTTTATTGCTCTCTAATCTTCTTAATTTCATCTCTTAATCTTGCTGCCTCTTCAAACTCCAATCTTTTACTCGCCTCTAGCATCTTAGCCTTGAGTTCTTTGAGGATAGATTCTCGTTCGCTTTTAGGGATTTTTGCTTTTTTGGCATAGAGATTTGCACTGCTTTGGATTTTTAGCTCCTCTTCCACCTCTCGTTTTACACTTTGAGGACTAATGTGATGTAAGGCATTAAACTCCATCTGCTTTGCCCTTCTATAGTCTGTCACCTCACAAGCCTTTTTGATTGAGTTTGTTATTTTTTGGGCATATAAGAGCACTCTTCCCTCAAGATTCCTTGCTGCTCGTCCCATTGTCTGAATAAGGCTTGTTTCACTTCTTAAAAATCCTTCTTTATCTGCATCCATAATTGCCACCAAACTCACTTCAGGTAGATCCAAGCCCTCTCGCAAAAGATTGATTCCCACCAAAACATCAAATTCTCCAAGCCTTAGAGATCGAATCA
>CAUWEE010000239.1:0-1990 GCA_963557095.1 uncultured Helicobacter sp.
GAAATCTATCGCACACAGATTGCTCCTACCCTAAACACGCTCAATCAAATCTTAGATTTTCACACAGCACTTGATTTTCTCTCCCCTCAAGAAAGACTTGCACTCAAGGGCAAAGAGCTAGATATCCTAGAAAGCATTGCCGCCCATTCCCCTTCTTCAGATTGCTTTGGGCAGCTAGCTTCAAAATATCGCTTCTTTCACTATGAGATCGCCTTCCCTGAAGTCTTTGTTGGGGACAAAAAAGGCTTTGATTGCATTATTGGGAATCCACCTTGGGACAAAACAAAGTTAAGCGATGATGATTTTTTCCCGCAATTTATTAGCGACTACCGCAGCAAAAAAGCTAGTCAGAAAAAGCAAATCGCCCTAGACTTACTTGCCAAACCCCATATCAAAGCTCTCTATGACTCCCAAAAATCCCATATTGATTCGCTTAACAATTATTACAAATCCCACTATCCCCTCAATCGTGGTAGTGGAGATGGGAATCTGTTCCGATTTTTTACAGAACGCAATCTCTCCTTGCTTGCTCCAAATGCTCCATTAAGCTATGTTTTGCCTAGTGCATTGATGTTTGAAGAAGGAAGCTATGCTCTGCGTCGCTTTATCCTAGAAGAAAAATCCTTGCAATTTTTCCTAAGCTTTGAAAATCGTGAAGGGATTTTCCCTGATGTGCATCGAAGCTACAAATTTGCCCTAATGCAGGTGGATAACACCCCTCCAAGCTCATCGCATCAGATCAAGACACTTTTCTACCTCACAAAGCCTGAAGAGCTAGAAAATGAGTTTATCCCACTCTCACTTGAGAGCATTCGCTCCATCTCCCCCACACAACTAGCTCTTCCAGAGATCAGAGACTACACTCACTTTCAGATCCTCCAAAAGCTCTACCAAGCCTTCCCTACACTCTCTCTATCGTGGATGGATTTCAGAAATGAGCTACATATGACACAAGATAAAGATCTCTTCATCGAAGAGGAGCGGGAGGGGCTGCTCCCCCTCTATGAAGGCAAGATGATCCATCAAAATAATGCATCATTTTCCCAAGCCACCTACTTCCTAGATCCCCATGCCTTCGATGAGCGCTTAAGCAGCAAGGAGCTCCACCGTCTCAAAGGCGATTTAGGGATGAATGGAGTAGAGTTTGAGAAGTTTTGCAAGAGCAAAAATCTCAATCCTATAGAATCCATCGTCTATGACAGGGAGTTTATCCGACTAGGCTTCAGAGATATTGCAAGCGATACCAACGAACGCACAGCCATCTTCTCTCTCTTGCCAACGGGATCAGGTGCGGGAAATACACTTTGGTGTAATATCCCCAAGTCCTATGTCCTCCAAGATTCTAGACTTGAAATCAAAAGCCTAGAGATAGAGAAACTGCTTTTCGCCCTAGCGCTTTTCAACTCCCTCATCGTGGATTTCATCGTCAGAAGAATGGTTCAAATTCATCTCAACAAAACATACATTTCAAGAATCCCCTTTCCCCAGCCTAGCGTCCAAGAAATCCGCTCTAGCTCTCTGTATGCCACGATCGCACACAATGCCCTCGCCCTACAACGCTACAATGACAAAGAAGGGTATTTCAAAGCTCTTGATTCTCTCTTTGGGAGTGAGGAAAAAGTGCAGATCAGCAAACACCAAAGCAGCTCTGCATTGGGAGGAGCGCCCCTCTCTATCCCCCAGACTGAAAAATCCTACCTCACTCTCAAAGCCCAAACCGACATCCTTATCGCCAAACTCTACCAAATCACAAAAGAAGAGTTTGAAACCATCCTTAAGAGCTTCAAAGTCCTTCATAGCAAACAACCCCACTACATCAAGCTCCTTTTGGAACTATGGGATAGCGTGGGGGAGTAAAAAAAAAGGGGGGGGGGGGGTGAGGGCGTATGGCGGACAAGCTACAGGTGATGAGCAAGCGGGGGAAATCTTCTTGTGTGATACATTTTTATCCATTTTTTTACGAAAAATCTCAAAATTTGTGATAAAAATG
>CAUWEE010000240.1:0-1983 GCA_963557095.1 uncultured Helicobacter sp.
CTCTCAAGCTCTTTGAGCGCCTCAATTGCTTTGATTGCAGGATAGGGGCAAGATTCTCCTTTGAGGTCAATATGATAAGTGATCTGATAGTTTTTCATCTTAAAAAACCCTTTGTTTGATTTTGGCTTGAACTCTTTTTTCGATGAAAAAAATCAGCAAGAGTAGAGCCATCAATAAGGCATAATTGAAAAGCAATCCCCCATAGTTTCCAAAGACTTGCAAGAGGTTGATCTTGGGGAAGCTTGTGGCTAAAGTCTTGGCATAGCTATCCCAAGTATAAGCCACAAGAACTGCTCCTACGAGATTTCCCACGCCTACAATCATATATTGAATTTGCCCTCTCATCGATCGATAAAGCCAGCCACATTCGCAGCCACCAGCAAGAGTGATGCCCAAACCAAACAAAAACCCACCGATTAAAATATTGAAGCCTACCCAAGTGATTTTTGGATGCACTCCAAGCACAATGAAGGCAAAAACCCCAAATGTTGAAATAAGCATTCCAAGCACAATGGCTTTGGCAACAACTCCACGCCCCAAAAGAAATAAATCTCTAAAAGCAGAAGTGAAGCAGATTTGCCCCTTGGCAATTACAAAACCAAAGAGCAAACCAAATAGACTTGCGATGCCTAGAGTGGATTTTTTCACTCCAAGTTGATCGCTCTGCATAAGCCAAATAATAGTCCCAAGGCTAAGAAGTAGGAGCAAAACCCCCCAAATAAAAGTATCCCTATGTTTTTGCGATTTTTTGGGATAAGCCCCCTTGATAAGCTTTGCTTTGGATTGCAAAAAAGGCATTTGGATGATTTTGATTCCAAGATAAATGCCTAGAATGCTCATCAAAGTAAAAAGCCAAGCGTGGAGACTGAATTGAGGAATTCCCGTAAAAAAACTGGCTAGATTGCAACCCATACCTAGCCTTGCTCCAAAACCCGAAATAATGCCCCCAATGAAGGCTTGTATCATTCTACCTTTGCTTACAGGCATTGTGAGCTTAAATCGACTTGCAAAAAGTGTGGCGATCAAGGCCCCCACAAACATTGCTACAAGTGTTACTCCACCCACTCTTTCCCACCAATTCCCTCTAAAGCCAATTACATTGAAATATGCCCAATCTCTTACATTTGCTCCAAAAAGCTCCAAGATTCCTCCACCCCAGCGAGTAAATTCTCCAGTGATTGCCCAATTTGTCCCTGTGATTCCAAAAAAGTATGCCGAGAGCAGAGCGAGGAATAAAATCGAGTAAAGAGGATTCCAATAGCCAATCAGATAGTTTTCTTTGAAGTTTTTCCACATCGGGAATATCCTTGTTGTAATTTTTGAGGATTTTTTAGAAATTTGAGTCTAAAAAATGTATTGTCAAACCTTGACACTTTGTAGAAACTTAATACTATCAGAAAATATGGCAATGAGAAACAATCTATTTTTCACATTCGATATAGTGATAAATCTTTTGCTTAAAAGCGGGATTTTGCAAGCATTCTATATCCTAAGAGCCCTTCAAAAGATCCATTATCCATTTCTTCAAGTATTTGTAATGCAGCTTGTGTTTATTTATTTCCTAATTTAGCACGATGGAGTTTTTTCTAGCGGTTTTTTGGAGGGAGAAGAGTAAGAGGATCATCACTAGGGTATAGAGGACTAGAAGGAAGTTTTCAAACCCTGAACGAGGGGATTTATCGACAAGATTCATCACTCCAAAAATCAGAGTGGGTTTGTAACAGGCAATCCATAGAGTGGAGATAAGCCCAGCTCCTGCAAAGAAAAAAAGCTTTTGGACATAGCCCATAGTCCAGAATATCCCAAGACTTACTATTCCTGCCAAACTTAGTGCTATGCCATAAGGGGATAAGCGTGAGAGGATAGATATATCCTGATAATACTTTGTTAGAAAAAATAAAACTCCAAAGCCTCCAATAGTGATAAGCACCCAAGAGATGATCCTAAGCAAATCGGTGTGGTGGTCTGAAGTGTAGCGATAAA
>CAUWEE010000241.1:0-1963 GCA_963557095.1 uncultured Helicobacter sp.
CAATATTGACAAAGCCTGTAGTGAAAACACAGTGATTTTTGACAAACTCTGTGTCTATGGCCTGAGGATTATTATAAACAATCTCTCTTGCGATGAAATTCCAAATCGCCAAATCTGTATGAGGCTTGAAGATGATCTCAATATCTGCCAAATCAGAAGTTCGATTGCGATAAGTAGAGAGATTGATTACTTTTACCCTTTCTTTTTGAGTGAGCTTGCGATCTGTTACCCTGCTCCAAAGAATAGGATGCATTTCAGCCATATTTGCTCCCCAAGTTACAATCGTATCTGTAAGCTCAATATCGTTGTAACAACCCGCAGGTTCATCAATTCCAAAAGTCTGCATAAATCCAGCTACAGCGCTTGCCATACAGTGTCTTGCATTAGGATCAATATTATTGCTTCTAAATCCGCCCTTGAAAAGCTTTACAGCAGCATATCCCTCTTGAATTGTGTATTGCCCCGAACCAAACACCATCGTAGAAGTTGGACCATATTGATTATAAGTTTTTTTGAATTGCTCTTCCATAACATCAAAGGCTTTTTCCCAGCTCACAGGGACAAATTTTCCTTTTTTATCAAACTCACCCTTGCTATTTACTCTCAAAAGAGGCTTTGCAAGTCGATCTTGAGCATACATAATCTTGGCACAAAAATAGCCCTTAATGCAATTCAAACCTTTATTCACTGGGGCTTCAGGATCTCCCTTAACTGCAACGATTTTGTTATTTTTGGTTGCAATCATAATCCCGCAACCTGTCCCACAGAATCGACAAGTAGATTTATCCCATCTCCACCCCTCTTCACCCTTTTTTGCTTTTGCTTCTAAGCTTTGAGGGATACCAATCCCTGCGCTCAAAGCTGCACTCATCACAGCCGAACTCTTTAAAAAATCACGGCGATTTAGTCCTTGCATTCATTCCTCCTTGTGTTTTGTCTCTCTTTGTGTTGTGTCAATAATTAGACCCAAAGATTATAGTCTGAATTCTGGGCAAATCAAAGTCGAATTTAGAAACTCATCACCTTTGGCACTTTTTCTTACGATTGCGACAACATTTTTCTTAGTGATATGAATAGCATAATGACAGAGGTTGATAAGATTATCAGCTATGGATACCCAAGTGTTAGAGCAATTGCTTATTCAATACAAGGCAAAAAATCAATCGTCAAAAAATTCTGAGAAGATTTTCAAACTCCTTGATGGCATCGTAAATCGATGCAAAAAGGAACTTACAAAATCAAATCCAAAACTTGAAAAAATAAAGAAAAGAAAACAAGCACTGCTTTCCAATATTATTTCGAAGCAGAGTTTTGGTTTTTTGGCAAATGTTGTCCAAAATAACCAACTAAAATTACTGAAGTATTCTCAACATATTGACTTCTTGAAATACGGAAAACCCATTCGCAAATCCAATCAGACGGAAATCATTATGAGAGAATACAGCAATGAAGAGATTAAGGATAAGATCACTCTTAATCTTCTAGTAAATCTCAGAAATAGAGCATACCATTGTGAAAATCTCTTTGAGGGAAAAGAGAAAAAAATCTGTCGTGTTACAACAGCTCACAAAATTGATGAAGAACAAGGATTGAAAAAAGTAATTTTTGGACTCAAAGGGGACAAGATAAAAGACTTCATCTATGACTGCATCAAAGCTTATGATGTAAATGTAATCGGGAAAATAAATATTGAGCTATCAGACAAGTTGCACCAGAGGTGCATTTAAGACCTGTTATAAAGCGTGTGTATTATACAAAAACTTATTTTACATTTCAGGCTTTTTTGAATATTTTTTTATTATTACTTTTTATTCTTTTTCATAGGGATATACGACTCGATTCTTAGCTGCTTTTTTCTCCCCCCCCCTTTTTTTTATTTACTTTGCCCCCCTCTTTATCCTAAAACGCATACCTTGCTCCAAGATTGAATTGCAGATGAGTGCTGTATTTATCAGAGAAGCTT
>CAUWEE010000242.1:0-1951 GCA_963557095.1 uncultured Helicobacter sp.
TTCTCAAAAAGTATCGCTAGATGATGCATCTTAGAGTGATTGGTGGAAAATTTCGAGGAATGAAACTTGAAATGCTTGATTCCCCTCTCACACGCCCCACAAAAGCCATCCTCAAAGAATCTCTTTTTAATGTGCTCCAAGAAGAGATTGGAGAGACACTTTTTATTGAGGCCTTTGGAGGCAGTGGCTCTGTGGGGATTGAAGCATTAAGTCGCGGTGCAAGTGAAGCCATCTTTTTTGAACAAAATCCCAAGAGCATCAAAATCTTGCAAAACAATATCGCAAAGCTCAAAGAAGTCAAAACTCAAGTTTTTTTAGGTGATTCCCTCTTGCTCCTCCCACAATTTTTGCAAAAAATTCAAGGCAAAGCCATTCTCTATCTTGATCCCCCCTTTGTGATTCGTGAGAATATGCAAAACATCTACAAAGATTGTTTCTCACTCATTCAAAACATTCAAAACCCGCATATTTTTCTAGTCATTTTTGAGCACCTAAGCTCCTTTGAAATGCCTAGAAGCCTAGGAAATTTCTGTATAATCAAGCAAAAAAAATTTGGCAAAAGCTCATTAAGCTACTATCTTAAAGGACATTAAAATGGCAGAAGAAGAAAGGGCTTGCTTATCGCAGTAATTGGGATCTTAATCGTTCTAATTATTGTTATTGTGCTTGTATTTATTTTCCTACTAGGCGGGGATGAAAAAGAAGAAGTCCAAGTCAAAAATGCTCCACAAGAACAAGGCCAATCAAGGCATATCCAGCTAGATTATGCAAAGCCTGGACCTATTTTTGCCATTCCTGACCCCTTCATTGCAAACCTTGTCGGACAGAATGGACGCAGGTATGCCAAGGTTTCTATCTCTCTTGAAATGAGCACCCCAGAACTTCAAAAAGAAATCAATGCCAAGCTTCCTCTGATCAAAGACACCATCATCCGCGTCCTTTCTTCAAAAACCTTTGAAGAAATCTCAACACCAAAAGGCAAAGATAAACTTAAGACTGAATTACTACAAGAGCTCAATGCCTTTATGCTCGATGGATACATTAAAGGAATTTTCTTTACAGAGTTTGTTATCCAGTGATTGGAATCGATGCGGTTAGCATTAGTCGCATACAGGCAGTTTGCGATCATTTTGGAGAGAAATTTCTCTCTCGTTTTCTTTCTCCCCAAGAAATTGCTCTTTGTCAAAACTCTCATCTTCTCAATTATCAGCGTATTGCAGGTTTTTGGGCAGCCAAAGAGGCGATTTCAAAGGCTCTTGGGACAGGAATTGGAGAAAATCTATCTTTCCTAGATATTTGCCTTAGCAAAGATTCCAAAGGCAAACCCCAAGCTACCCTCACACAGGACAAAGCTCGATACTTTGGCATTCACCACATCGCACTCAGTATCACACACGATCAAAACCTTGCAATCGCAGTAGCCTTCATACAAAAAGCAACTTAAAAGCCAGTTGGTCTCAAAAGCTTCTCTCTATCTTTCCAATCCGGCATATGCAAAGTCAAAAAAGCATAAAAATCTTGATTGTGATAAAAATACAAAAGATGGGTAAGCTCATGCAAAATCACATACTCAATCGCCTCTTTTGGATATGCAATCAACTCAAGATTGAGGTTGATATAGCCTTTCTTGGGATTGCAAGAACCCCATCGTGTTTTCATTGATCTAATTTTTAGACGATTGACTCGAATTTTTAGCCTTTTGGCATAACTTTCAAGGATTTGAGAAAATTGCTCTTGTGCTACTTGCCTATACCATTTACGAATCAAGCCCTCTTTTCTACTTTGATGACTAGGATCTTTGAGCGAGATCTCTAGACTTGAATGCCCTAGCCTCACCCTCTCCTGCTCATCTTGAATCACTCTAAGAGGGTAAGCTCTTCCTAGATAATAAATCACATCCTTAGCTTTACTTTTTTGAAACTCTGCAAAAAAACTCTGTCTTTTCTTAATC
>CAUWEE010000243.1:0-1945 GCA_963557095.1 uncultured Helicobacter sp.
CATTCTTTGATTCAAAACTCTTCAAATCTTGTGAGTGAATATGATTTTTTGCTCAATAAGAATCAATTGCAGATTTGGATTAGTGGAACAAATGGCAAAACAACTACAACAGAAATGCTCCAAGCTCTTTTGCGTGATTATGGAGGAAAGAGTGGGGGAAATATTGGCCTACCTTTGGCAGAGATGCAGGAGTGCAATCCACAGATTTGGATCTTGGAAACTAGTTCATTTAGCTTACACTACACTAAAAAGGTATTTCCCAAAGTTTATCTCTTGCTTCCTCTGAGTGAGGATCATATCTCTTGGCATGGAAGTTTTGAAAATTATATTCAAGATAAGCTAAGCCCACTTGCGCGAATGAATGAGGATTGCACAGCCATCATTCCACACGCTTTATCGCAAAGGCTTGAGGTGAAAGAATCTAAAGCACAAATTGTTTTGTATCAGGAGAGTGTAGATTTGGCAAGTTACTTTGATTTTGATTTGAGCAAAATCAAGTTTAATGAACCATTCTTGTTAGATGCGTTGTTGGCCTTGAGTGGAGCAAAGATTTTGCTTGGAAAAGATTTGAGTGAGAAACTCTTGGATTTTCAGATTGGGAAACACAAGCTTGAAGTATTGAGGGATGCGTTTGGGCGGACTTGGGTTGATGATTCTAAGGGGACAAATGTTGATGCGACAATTTGGGCAGTTCGTGCTTATGGAAACAGCAAGATTTATCTAATTTTGGGTGGAGATGACAAGGGAGCAGATTTGAGTCTTTTGTTTGAAGAGTTGCGTCATTATAGACTTGAGATTTTTGGAATTGGTAGCAATACTTTGAAATTGCAAGAACTTTCAAAGGTTTTTGATATTAAGTTTCATCCTTGTTTTGAGCTTGAAAAGGCTGTGAACTTGATTGACCAACAACATGATTTGGAAAGTATTGCGCTGCTTTCTCCAGCAGCAGCAAGCCTAGATCAATTTTCATCTTATAAAGAAAGGGGAGAGAGATTTCAGAAATTCGTGCAATCTTTAAGTGCAAAGCGTTGATTTTTGTTATAATCACGCTTTTATTTTGGCTTGATAGCTCAGTCGGTAGAGCAGAAGACTGAAAATCTTCGTGTCGGTGGTTCGATTCCGCCTCAAGCCACCACTTCGGAATTTCTCTCCTTAAAATATTCTTAAAATACAAAATATACTGCGATTCTTTTTGAAAGAACGAAAGGTAGGTTAATGCAAAAGATTCAGTCTCAATCCCATGGATTTAAATCAAAAGTCGCTCATTGGAGTGCAGTAGTTCGTTCTAATTTTAAGGGGCTTGTGCTCGTTGGTCTGATTGTTTGGGTTTCTATTGTTTTGTCTAATGAAAAAACAATTCATGACAGCACACATTTAGCAGCAACAGCCTTTGCAATTTTGCTAGGGGCTTTTCTTTCTCCTTTGTTTTTTAAATATCAGCATACATTTCAAGCTGGTGTGCATTTTAGTGCCAAAAAGCTCTTGAGGCTAGGAATCATTCTTTATGGTTTCAATGTTACTCTCACGGAACTTGCTAGTGTTGGTGTGTGGGGGATTTTGATTTCAGCGATTGTGATTGTGACGGTTTTTTTGTTTGCGGTTTGGATTGGAACAAAGGTATTTGGTTTGGATAAAGAGCTTTCAATGCTCGTGGGAGCTGGAAGTGCGATTTGTGGAGCTGCTGCAGTTTTGGCATTGGAATCTAGCTTAAAATCAGATTCTTTTAAGGGAATTATGGCAGTTGGAACAGTTGTTATTTTTGGGCTTTTGTGTATGTTTGCTTATCCTATTGTTTTTGCGATGGGAGGGATACCCTTTCTTAATGGCGATGGAATGGGTATCTTTATGGGTGCGACTTTGCATGAGGTAGCAAATGTCGCAGGTGCTGCAGAAATGGCTAAGGATATGGCACAAGGTGTCTTTTCTCAAAGTGCAGCTAATATTG
>CAUWEE010000244.1:0-1944 GCA_963557095.1 uncultured Helicobacter sp.
TCTCCGTGTTGCAAATATTTTCATCCAAATTCTTGCCAAAGATGGAAGATAAAAGGCAGAT
Organism: uncultured Helicobacter sp.; assembly: GCA_963557095.1. Taxonomy (GTDB): domain Bacteria; phylum Campylobacterota; class Campylobacteria; order Campylobacterales; family Helicobacteraceae; genus Helicobacter_G. The sequence continues at coordinate 62 of CAUWEE010000244.1, forward strand.
TTTTTCTTCCATCCAACATAGGGAATAAGGGGAAGCAATTCATCTCTTTCGCACAAAGAGCAATCTTTAAGCCAACACCAAAAAGGCATTGAAGCACAACTCACCAAGCAACGCCTAACAAGAGGATAAATCAATCTCAACTTCTTTTTCTGCAAAAGAGAAAGCAAATAATCACAATTTGTTTTATATGAATGGAAAAGCAATGTATTAGAATGCTTTAAAAATGTCTTGGCACAGGAAAGACTCCCTTCTCTTTGACGATAAAAAATCCAATCATTAAAAAATCCAATCACTTGAGCATTTGTAAAAACTTCAAAGCCAAAAGCTAAATCTTCATTGATGATTCCCTCTATAAATTGAAACTTCTTGCTTCTTAAGAAGTGCATTTTATACCCCCCCCCCCCACGAGAAAGAAAAATAATCTCCCTTCATTCCGACAAGATATTCCAAACCGCTCATATATAAATTCTCATCTCTGTCTTCGCTTTTCTTGAGCAGCTCTCCATCCTCGCTCATCATCTGAACGCCCCCCACAAGCACTTGAACTTTAGGATTTCTAAAAAAAGCACAAACAATAGATTGAACATAAGTCTTATTTAGCGCATCATCAGAATCTAAAAAGATCAAAATATCATCCCCATACAGACTTTCTTTCATCGCTTTGTGCATCCCCGCATTTCTCGCAGCACTCAATCCTTTGTTTTCTTGAGTAATTAAAGCCACACGAGAATCAGAGAGATAACTTCTAGCAATTTCTCCACTTCCATCCGTGCTTCCATCATTGACCAAAATCAATCTCAAATTTAAATAACTCTGCGAAAGCACAGATTCTATGCATTCTCTAAGGTATTTTTCTACATTATAGATAGGAATCACGACATAAACACAAGGAGACACTTAAATCCTTTTAGACTTTTTGAGCATAAATTCTAGCATTTGCCAAATGCACCTCATCAAGCTCAACCTCAAACTCATCAAACTTTTGCAAACTCTCCCTTGTCCTCACCACTACTCTTGCACCTTTGATCTTTTCTAATGCAACACAAAGCGGGGGATACTGCTCATCCACCACACTCACCCTAAGTCTCTCTCCCCTCTTGCGATTTGCCCAATGAGCAAATTTCCGATCCCGATAATCCATCTCCACTTTATCAGCCTCTCGCTCCAAAATATTTAAATTCTTACACAAAAGAGGGAAATCTTGGCTTAGATATTGCATTCTTTTCCCTCCATGGATTAGCTCTTTGAGCAAACGATGCACACACAAATCACTGTAACGCCGAATCGGTGAAGTAAAATGGGTATAAGCCTCAAACCCCAAACCAAAATGCCCAATATTCTCACTACTATATTGAGCCTGATTCTGCGCTCTAATCAACATCCTATCTACCTCGATCTCCAAACCAAGTTGCTTTGCCCATTCTTGAATCACGGCAATACTTTGATGCAAATTTGCAAAATCTAGCTTCTCCTCAAAACCCAATAAACGCAAATCAGAAACTAAGTCAAAAAATTCTATTTCCTTCATCTTCTGATGGACGCGATACAAACCACAAACTTTCAGATTTTGGAGCATTTTTGCGCTCTCCACATTGGCTAAAAGCATCGCTTCCTCTATAAGATGATGACTTTGATTTGAAGTGCATTCCAAAACCTCTTGAAGCCTTAACTGAGAATCCAAAATACACTTTAACTCTTCACCCTTAAAGGTATAGCCCTTTTTTAAGCGATTTTTGCGTCTTTTTTTAAGCAAAGCATCAAGCTCCAAAAGGCTTGCGATGATTTCTAGAACTGGCTTTTTGAGATTTTTTGGAGGTTTTTTTGTAAGCCACTCTTCCACCTGCTCATAACTTAGATTTTGATGATTTCTAATCATCGCCTCA
>CAUWEE010000245.1:0-1941 GCA_963557095.1 uncultured Helicobacter sp.
CACCGCTCCACTTCTTGTCAATGTCTCAAGGATCTCCAATGCCTGCTCACCATTATCAGGTTGGGAGACGAGGAGGTTCTCAATATCCACACCCAATTTTTTCGCATAATAAACATCCAAAGCATGCTCTGCATCAATAAAAGCACAGATTCCCCCATTTCTCTGACATTCTGCAATGATTTGCAAACTTAGCGTCGTTTTACCCGAACTCTCTGGCCCATAAATCTCTACAATCCTGCCCTTAGGAATTCCCCCAATGCCTAACGCCATATCAAGTCCCAAAGAGCCTGTAGAAATACATTCAATCTTTTCTACCTGCTTATCCCCTAGACGCACCAAAGCCCCTTTTCCAAACACCTTATCAACCTGCTTAAGCGCAAGCTCTATCGCCTTTTTCTTTTGCTCATCTATGCTCATTATTTCCCTTTTTATTTTTTGCGATGATGATTTTATCTCAAAGAACAAGCTCGCTCCTTGGTTTTTGGTAAAATCCCCGATTTTTGAGATGCAAAACTTCAAGGGAAATCCATGCAAAACATTTCTATCGCACATAGTCCTGATGCCGATGATTTATTTATGTATTATGCAATCGTTTTTGGCTGGGTAGAAACTCCGCTCAAGTTCCACAACATCGCCTTAGATATTCAAACTCTCAATGCCCTAGCCCTACAAAAAAAATATGAGGTAAGTGCGATTTCATTTGGGGTTTATCCTCTCATCTTCAAAGATTATGCTCTGCTTTCAACTGGCATAAGTTTTGGGAATGGCTATGGTCCCAAACTCATCAAAAAAGCAACCACAAAGCTCAAACGAAACTTCAAAGTCGCTCTAAGTGGAGAGCATACAAGCAATGCCTTGCTCTTCCGCCTTAAATATCCCCAAGCGAGAATTGTGTATAAAAACTTTTTGGATATTGAAGAGGCGGTTTTGAGTGGAGAAGTCGATGCTGGAGTGCTCATCCACGAATCCATTCTCAATTTTCACCCTTCTTTGCTTGTTGAGGCAAATCTTTGGGAGATTTGGCTTGAACTTGCCCAAAAAGAACTTCCCTTGCCTCTTGGAGGTATGGCAATCTCACGATCTATCCCACTCAATCGCTCTATTGCTATCCAAGAATGCCTCACAAAAGCAGTCAAAATCGCAACGCGTTACAAAAACCTACTCTCCAAAATGCTCCTAGATCGCAAGCTCGTGCGTGTGAATGCAAAAGATTTGGAAAAATATCTCACTCTTTATGCCAACCCCGAATCTGTGACTTTCAATTCAGCTCAACTTGAGGGGATTGAAAGGCTTTTTGCACTTGGATATGATGGGGGATTTTATCCACAAAAACTCAATCCTCTTGATTGCCTCATCCCTACAGAATATGCAACTTTAAGATATAGCTAGGAGTGATAGTGAAAAAATTTTTTGAATACTTAATCTTTGTTTTTCTGCTGATTGTCGTTTTGCTTGGAGCTTGGATCCAGAAACTCTATGGGGAATTAAGCTATGATCAACTGATCTTCCATCTCAATGTTCCCCTTATGCTTACAAATGGCATAGCTCCTTCAATCATTTGGAAATTCTTTCGTTATTTCATATTACCTCTCATCGCGATCATCTTGCTCTATTCACTTTTAAATAAAAAATATTTTTCAAAACACAAAAGAATAAAACTAGCTTTTTACAGCTCTTTGCTTCTCACGCTTAGCGTTTTGGGACAAAGCATTTGGCATTTTGACAAACTCTATAAGCAATCCAAGATTGCTCATACTTATGGAAATTTTTACGAAGAACACTATGTCAATGCAGAAAAACAAAAGATTATCTTCCCAAAAGAAAAAAGAAATCTTGTGATGCTTGTTATCGAATCCATGGAAAGTGCATCTTCTGATGATTTAAACCCCTTCAGCAAGCTCACTCCAAATCTTACAAACATTGCTCAAGAAAATATCACTT
>CAUWEE010000246.1:0-1918 GCA_963557095.1 uncultured Helicobacter sp.
TAATGGATGCGCAAATCAAGCCTCTTGCTTCTGTCGCCATAAAATTGATTTTTTGAGGGCTGCTAAAAATCCCAGCATAAACTAAATCCCCCTCATTTTCTCTATCCTCATCATCCATCACGATAAGCATTTCTCCTCTTTTAAATGCTTCTATCGCTTCTTTCACGCGCTTTTCTACCATACAATGTCCTTGATTTCTAATTTCTAGAATTGTATCAAAGTCAAATATTTGGAGAATGTTTTATAAAGTTATAAGGGATTATAAAGCAAATCTCCCCAAATTTAGGGGAGATACGAGAAGTTATCGATCTTTAATTCCAAGCTCTGCAATCAACTTAGAATAGCGTTCATATTGAGTTTTTTTAAGATACTTAAGCAAACCCCTTCTCTGTCCCACAAGCTTAAGTAATCCCAAACGACTTGAATGATCCTTTGGGTTCGCCTTAAGATGTTCTGTAAGACCTGTGATGCGATTGCTTAAAAGCGCAATCTGAACCTCTGGCGATCCTGTATCTTTAGAATCTCTAGCAAATTTAGAGATGATCTCCTTCTTCTTCGCCATATCTTGAGCCATTTTGACCTCCTAGATCGGTATTTATCTCAATCAAAAATTGAGAAAGGCCAAATTTTACAATATTTTAAAAACAAAAACACAGCAAAGAAATGTAAAATTCGCCTATATAGCAACAAAGATTTCAAGCAAGAAAAGGGCTGCGAAAACATTGGCAATAAAAAATACTTCTATCCTTAAAACACTACAAAAAAATCTTAGCCTGATTTTTGGCTCAAAAGATTTAAGCGTCGTTGCTTTCATTATTGCAATCCTCACTATTATCATCATTCCTCTACCAAGTGGAATTTTAGATTTTATGCTTAGCATCTCTCTTGCACTCTCTATTCTCATTATTTTGATTGGACTCTATATTCAAAAGCCTACTGATTTTTCTGCATTCCCTACCCTGCTTCTCATCGTTACTCTTTATCGCCTAGCACTCAATGTCGCCACCACAAGAATGATCCTAAGCGAGGGGCATAATGGAGCTGATGCGGTCAGTAGTATTATCACCGCATTTGGAAACTTTGTCGTAGGGGGAAACTATGTGATTGGAATCATTATTTTTTCTATCTTAGTTTTAGTCAATCTAATGGTTGTGACCAATGGATCAACACGCGTTACAGAAGTGAGGGCAAGATTTACTCTTGATGCAATGCCTGGAAAACAAATGGCCATTGATGCGGATATGAATGCTGGTCTCATCAATGAGCAGGAGGCCAAAAGGCGTCGTGAGGCTCTAGCGCAAGAAGCTGATTTCTATGGCTCTATGGATGGAGCAAGTAAGTTTGTTAAAGGTGATGCGATTGCTGGAATTATTATCACCTTGATTAACATTGTTGGAGGATTTTTAATTGGTGTTTTTGATCATGGAATGAGTATAAGTGATAGCGCTTCAACTTTCACTATCCTTACCATTGGAGATGGGCTTGTGGGACAGATTCCTGCGCTGATCATCTCTACAGCAACAGGCATTATCATTACTCGCACAACACAAACTGAAGGGGAAAATTTCGCCAAAGATCTTATTGCTCAACTCATCAATAATCAAAAAATTATCACCATGCTTGGGAGTATTCTCTTTTTGGGTGCTTTAATCCCAGGTTTTCCCCACACTTCTTTGTTTTTTATGAGTCTTGTTTTTTTCTTTATTGCTTATTTAATGGGTGAGGGAGAAAAAAAGAGTATTTTTGCAACACTACAGCAATTTTTCAAAAAATCCCAAGGGGAAGAAAAAACTTCTAAGCTCCCCAATATCAATTCTCACATTGCACCCTCAAAACCCCAAAAAAGCGATGAAGAAATTGAAAAAGAGGAAGAGGCGATTATCAATGATGTTTTAAAGGTTGAGATTTTAGAGCTTTA
>CAUWEE010000247.1:0-1916 GCA_963557095.1 uncultured Helicobacter sp.
AAAGTTTTGTCTCTCAAGTCTTCTCCAAAGACCTTCTTAATTTTTTCAACCAAAATTTGTTTTTGGGAAGCATTGATGATCTCTGTAGCTTTGAGCATCGGGGTTTCTATCCCAAAAGAGTTGGCAATTTTTTGCAAAGCCTTGATGTCTTTAGGAAAGCAACTTCCTCCATATCCACAGCCTGGGTAAATGAAGTCATAGCCTATGCGTGGATCAGATCCAATCCCCTGACGCACTGCATTAATATTTGCACCTACAGCTTCACAAATTTTGGCCATTTCATTGATGAAGCTGATTTTGGTTGCAAGCATCGCATTTGCTGCATATTTGGTCATTTCTGCAGATTGAATATCCATCACGATCAAGCGTTCTTTTTTGAGTGTGAATGGGGCATAAAGCTCTTGGAGGATCTTGATGGCCCTAGGAGAATCAGAGCCAATCACTACACGATCTGGACTCATAAAATCTTTGATAGCCACTCCCTCTTTGAGAAACTCGGGATTGCTTACGACATCAAAGGCAATTTGCACTCCGCGTTTTTGCAATTCTTCTTCAATCGTTGTTCTTACAAGTTTGGCCGTGCCAATGGGAACTGTGGATTTATCCACGATGATGGCGTAAGAATCAAGATGCTTGCCGATCTCTTGAGCTGCGGAGAGAACATAGCCAAGATCTGCACTGCCATCTTCACCCATAGGAGTGCCTACAGCAATAAAAATAAGTAGAGCATTGCTGTAAGCTTCTTGGGCAGACATTGTGAAAGAGAGATAACCTTTTTGTGTGGTTTCATCCACAATTTCTTTCAATCCATTCTCATAGATAGGAATCTCACCTTTTTGGAGCATTGAGATTTTTCTCTCATCCACATCGAAACAGATGACTTCATTGCCCATCTGGGCAAAACATACTCCACTAACAAGCCCCACATATCCAGATCCAACGATTGTGATTTTCATCAAAACCCTTTTATTTAAGAAAAAGCCCGATTATATCAAAACTTAAGGTTTTTGATAGACGGCTACAACTGTGTGCCCATAAGCATTATTTGGAATCTTTTCGCACAATCTTCCCAAGCGATTCGGAGTGAAGAATCTTTTGGAAAACATCACAGATTTGTAAAAGTTGATGTGTTCGGGCTGAACTCGCTCATGATAGATTTCTGCAAGCTTGAGATTGAAGAGTTTAGCGATATTGTTGAGGCATTTGTCGCTAAATCGCCCGATATGGTGAGGAGGCATATTGAGGATACCGTTGACAGCATATTGGATGAAACTATCTTCACTAGGCACTGCCATGATTATTATTCCCCCCCCCCCCCTACATGCATCTACTTTTGATTGTATGAAAGAGTGGGGATCGCTCACATGCTCTAAAACTTGAAAACTGCATACTGCATCAAACTCATTAAGATGGGACTTTGAGTATTCTTGGATAGAAATATTTTCTATAGAAATTCCATTTTCTTGAGCCATTTTTTTGGCTTCAGTGCTAAACTCCAAGCCTGTATATCGTGCCTGAGGGATATATTTGGCAAAGGCAGCTTTTCCGCAGCCAATCTCAAGAATCTTATCACCATCTTTGATAAAGTGTTTTGCATAGTCGTATTCGTGCTTTTCGCTGAAGTAATACCAAGAGCGTTTATTGAGCGAATTATAAAATTGGTTGTTGCCAGAAATATCGCTTTGATCCTGCGTTGCAAAAAAAGAATAGTCGCAAGATGAACAGTTATAAAAACCGATTTCTTCTTGCGGAAAGATCAAATGAAGTCCAAGTTGTTTTTGATATTCTGATACAAGTTGTTTGCTTGAAATCTTTGTTTTAAGACCGGCTTCTTGTTTGCATAATTTGCATTGCATTCTAAACTCCTATTCTTGAAATATACCATTACACCGTTTTTATAATTCCTTCTTAAAATG
>CAUWEE010000248.1:0-1914 GCA_963557095.1 uncultured Helicobacter sp.
TGTGAATGGAAAGGATTTAAACCTCTCATCTGTGAGGGTGAGATAGTTGAGTTTATCTAGTGCGTCAGATGCGTTGCTGATAAGCTCTCGCAAGAAGATCTCTTTGTTAGAATAAAGTGAGTGAATCATTAGATCCAAAAGTTGCGTGATTTGAGTTTGAAAGCTATGCTTTGCCATGAAATGATCCTTGTTTGGAGTTAGTTAAAGGCGCAATTTTATCAAATGATTTTGATCAGAGATTTTGTGCATCGTTTATAATTTTGATTTTTGAGGAAGGGTCAAGGATGATTAAGTTTTTGGATTTGCAAAGTCAATATCAAAGCATTAAAAAAGAAATTGATTCTGTTGTGTTAGAAATTATGGAGAAGTGCGCTTTTGTAGGGGGAGAGTATGTTGAGCGCTTTGAGAGGGAGTTTGCAACAGAGGTGGGGAGCAAATATGCTTTGGGGGTTGCCAATGGAACAGAAGCACTTGAGTTAGCACTAAGGGCTTTGGATCTTAAAAGTGGAGGGGAGGTGATTTTGCCTGCAAATACTTTTTTTGGTTCTTTAGAGGGAGTGGTGAATGCGGGATTGAAACCAGTTTTTGTGGATTGTGGGGAGGATTATTGTATTGATGTGAGTGCGATTAGAGAGGCTATCACTTCTAATACGGTCGCGATTATGCCCGTGCATCTTTATGGAAGAGTATGTGAGATGAAGGAGATTTTAAATCTCTCTAGGGAATATGATCTCAAGATTGTTGAGGATTGTGCGCAAAGTTTTGGGGCGAAGCTAAGGATTGATGATGAGCTGAGGCTAAGTGGGAACATCGGGGATGTGGGTTGTTTTAGCTTCTATCCAGGTAAGAATCTAGGTGCTTATGGGGATGGTGGGATGATCATCACTTCTGATGAAGGGCTGTATCAAAGGGCGAGTTCTTTGGCAAATCATGGAAGGGGAAAAGATAAATATGAGCATTTGTGTATTGGTCGTAATTCTAGGCTTGATGGGATTCAAGCGGGAATCTTAAGTGTGAAACTCAAATATATTCAAGAATGGAATGAGAGACGCAGAAAATGCGCAAGACTTTATTGCGATCTTTTGGAGGATATGAGTGAGGTTTTGGCACTGCCAAGGATTGATGAAGAGGAGAGAAGTGTGTGGCATCTTTTTGTGCTGCGTTTGAGGGGAGAATGGGAGGGCAGGAGAGAGGAGCTGATGAAGTATCTCAAAGAGAATGAAATAGAATGTGCAATCCATTATCCTCATCCTCTAAGTGATTTATATCGAGCAAAAAAATGGAGTAGAGATATCCTCTCTTTGCCAATGGGCGAACATTTAAATCAAGAGGATATTATCGAAGTCGTGCGTGTTTTGAAGCAGTTTTGAAGGGGAGAGCATAGATGGAATTTTTGAATGTCTTGAGTGGAAACAATATCGCGATGTTCTTGTTGCTTTTGTTGCGCTTTAGTGGGCTTTTTGCTTTTTTTCCTTTTTTTGATAATCAACTTATCCCCGCAAGCGTTAAAGGGGCTCTAATCTTTTTTTGCACTCTTTTATTTTTTCCTCTTGTGCCAGCAGCGCAATATGAACTTTCCTTGGTGGAATTTATGATTGCAGGGGGGATGGAGATTTTGCTTGGTTTTTGTGCGGGATTGGTTTTGCAATTTGTGATGAGCAGCATTACTTTTGGGGGGGATTTGATGAGTTTTGGGATGGGGCTTACAATGGCAAGTGCCTATGATCCTGTGAGCGGGATTCAAAAGCCAATCATTGCGCAAGTGATTGCTTTTTTAGCTTTAGTTGTGGCTTTGAGTTTGGATTTTCATCATGGCTTGTTTATCTTGATCTCACAGAGCTTTGAGACTCTTCCCTTAGGGACTTTTGCTCTTTCTGAAACTTTTGTGATTTATTGCATTAAGGCATTTATGAG
>CAUWEE010000249.1:0-1912 GCA_963557095.1 uncultured Helicobacter sp.
AAACAAGAGGGATACAATGGATATTGATTTTATTTTCTAAGGAGAGATGATGTTTGAAAAATGTCAATGGAATCAAGCAACAATAACAGCACGGGGCAACACATATCATTTTTATCCAGCAGATGAAAATGAATTTAAAAAAGAAGTGGCAAAATATGGGGGAATGATTGTCAATATTTACAAAGACTCTGAACTCATCCACTCGCACCAAACAAAGAGTTCTGATAAAGAATGGCAAAGTTCAGTATTCACTTATTTAAAAACTATGAAGATAAAAACAAGTCGTTTTGACCAATATTTTCAAAATTGCGAATTTTATGCAGTCCCAAAAAACCTTAAGCATATTCTTGATTCTAAAATTGAAAAAATTTCCTTCACACAAGAGGAAAAAGAGTTTTTCTCTCAAGCACTCCAAGAATTAGTCTTACAAGTTGATGAATGTATCAAAAGAGATAAGAGAACAAAACAAAACAAAATTAGCCATGCAGGAACAACAAGTAAGCAAATCAAAGAATATTTATCATTTTTGAAAAAGTATGGAATTGACTATCAAGTGGGGATTGGCAACTCTTGGGGATTTCTCAATCCTGATAGTTGGATCATCTTTGCTCCTGAAAAAATCTTAGGCAATCAATTTGTCAATGGTAAAATCCTTGCACCCACTAAAGGGGTTTATACCTACTTTTCTTATTTTGGTTATTTACAGAGTAGAAAAGGATTTGGTCTGTATTTTGGATTCCCCAATGGTGATAAAAACCAAGAACATGGAGATCCTAGCAAATCCCAATGCGCTGCAGTTAGAAAAATGCAAGATGAGAATGCACTTAACACCTATCGCTTCACTTATGCTGATTTGGACTTTGAAAAAATTATCTCTGATTTTGAAAAGATGATGAATTATTTTATTCAATTTCCTACTTTTGAATTTGTTTCTGAAAATTCCTCTGACGAGGACAATAAGCAAAGCTCTCAAAATAAAAAATTTTGGCTGTATAAAGCGGGAGACAATGGTGATAAATGGGAGGATATATATACCCAAGGACTAATGGGGATAGGTTGGAAAGATTTGGGTGATTTGCGTCAGTATTCCAGTGTAGAAGAAATTGAAACAAAACTCAATCTTTTTTACCCTAAACACACAACAAAGCGCACAAATGATAGAAAATCAAATTGGGATTTTTGTCATGAGGTACAAATTGGGGATATTGTCATAGTTGGCAATGGTAAAACAAAGTTTTTGGGTTATGGTGAAATTGAGGGAGATTATTTTTATGATCCAAATCTTGATGATCGTTTTGCATCTTTTAGAAAAGTTAAATGGATACGAAAGGGAGAATGGGAATGGCAAAAAACTCACGATGATGATGGGGGTTGGGCAATAAAAACCCTGACGGACATAACACAATATAAAACAGCTCTTGATACTTTGCTTACTCAAATTGGTTTTTATAACAATAAAAAAGAAAATAAAGCATTAAATCAAATCCTCTATGGCTCACCAGGGACAGGCAAAACTTACAGCACGATTGATAAGGCTTTGGAGATTTTAGGGATTGATACCGAAAATATGGCACGAGAAGATAAAAAGAAGCTTTTTGAAGAAAAAAGAGAAAAAGGACAAATTGAGTTTGTCACCTTTCATCAAAGCTATGGTTATGAGGAATTTGTTGAGGTAATTAAGCCTTTTACAAATGAAAAAGATGACAGCATCTGATACAAAGTAAATGATGGGATCTTTAAAACCTTTTGCAATCAGGCTAGAAAAAATCTTGAAGATTCCAAAAAAACTAAAGAAATACTTCAAAAAGAAGTGGATACGAGCAATGCAATTTCGGATTTTTTCAATGAGAATATTTCCAAAGAAACACTATTCACCAAAACGCAAGGTGGAAAATTTACTCTCAAAGAAATT
>CAUWEE010000250.1:0-1903 GCA_963557095.1 uncultured Helicobacter sp.
AAAGATGAAAATCTCCCTTATAACTATATTTCACCACAGAATTTCCATCATCAAGCCTGACATCTCCACCATTCTTAAGCTCATAGATTAGAGAGCTGCCAAAGCGAAAATCTGCCTCAAAAGAAGAATGCTGCATCGCATAAGCCGCGGTAAGCCCTGCTCTTAAAATAACAGGGAAATGATAAGAGGATTGCGCATGGATGAGAGTATCTGTTAGGTCAATGAAATCTATCTCATTGCCATGGATATATCCGCTAGTAATCTGAGCCTCGGGCTTAAGATAAAAATAGTTCTTTCTTCTCTGCCCTAGTTTAAACTTCTTGCCAATCTCAAGATTGACCATCAATTTATGGTTGGTGTATTCTGGAGCATTGCGACTTAAAGAGGGGTAAAAAATCTCATAAGTTCCATAGCTAAGGATGTATTTAGCCACCACATCCACATAAAAATCATTTCTTGCTACAAAAACATCATAGAAATTAAATCCAATATTATGAATGCTTCCAGTGTAGTCCTTTCCATTGGGATTGACTTGGGTATAGCTTAGGGCAAAACCCAAGAAGTTCTGCCCCTTAAGATCAAGGGTGTTTTGATCATAGCCAAACCAAGTCGAATAGAATTGATCTTTTAGAGGGACATGCACAGGGCTTTCTTTTGTCTGTGTTTCACCCATCTTATAACGCGCCCAGATTCCATCCATACGATTGATATTTCTAAGCTCTCCCAAGCGTTCATTAAGTGTTTCAGTTTGGATAGCAAAGGCGCGATATTGGCTTTGCATAATAGAGGCTATAACCTTTGTTCCATAGGAATTCCCCGAGTGTTTTGTGCTTCCCAAAATCCAATCAAAGCCATTCCCCCCCTGTGCATTCACCTTAGTTAGTTCTGTTTTATAAACCTGCGTTCCTACCTCAGTATCCCCCCCTTCAAAGCTTACAGTGGTATTGGGATCATCCACATGAGCTAGGACAATATATTTGCCTGTGAGATCTTGAGTGAAAGTGGCGGGATTATAGTAGGCTTGGATGATGTGATTGCCGCTTGCTGTTTGTGCCACAACCTTATCAGAGAGATCTGCCCCAATATCTGTATAGAGCCTAAAGACTCCATTTAAGCCACCAAGACTAGAGAGACTAAGAGTTTTTGCCTTGGTTTGATTTTGTGCTACAGTTGCTTGAGGCACTAGTGCCTTTCCTATTCTTGAGGCTCCTAGAGCATCTTTGGTCATATCTACCATACTGATTTTTGAGTTTGCTACATCTTGCTGCATCAAACCTTGATCTTGGATATGAGCTGCGGCATTATCCACCATTAGGCTTTTAAGTGCCGAATCATCTGTCATGATCCACCTACCCCCAAACCTCCCATCTCCTCCCAAAACGGCATTTCCAAGATCTGGAGCATTTTGAGTGATTTTGCCTTGCAGCTTCCCTCCATTAAGGGAAATATCTAGCTTAGCATTATCTTGTGGAGTGATATCAAAGGCAATATTGGCATTTCCAATAGAGATCAAAGAAGCCTCTGAAGTATGCGACATCAAAAGATGTCCAGAGATTCTTGCCTCATTGCTTGCAAGCAAGGAGAGCTTGACTTGATCAGAAATCTTAAGCGTTTCAATCGCACTATCAGAAGAATTAGTTGTTTGGATTTGGATGGAATTGCTTCCTGCTGAGCTCAGTTTGGTAATCGTCCCCCCCGAGCGATCAAGATAGAGATCAAATTTCCCTGTGATAAGCTCAATCTCTTCAGAGTTGATTGTGGAGAGATTTGAGTGCAGCCCTGTCTGCCCAATCAAACTCATCTTCTTATTTTCAAGGAATGAATTATTATTAAACTTCAAGCTTAGATCATATTGCCCCTGATTAACCCCAATATGCGTGATATCCCCACTCAAAGTTGAGCC
>CAUWEE010000251.1:0-1896 GCA_963557095.1 uncultured Helicobacter sp.
TGAAGATTTTCATCATCTGCAAAGTTTTGTTTGGTTTGTGCAATGAGCTGCAAGTATCTTTTGTCTAGAGCTTCTTGCGTAGAAATATCATCCCCAAAAATTTCTTCTGCTTCTTGCAAACTAAGCTCAACTTCATGGCTTTGAGCAAAATCCTCATAAAGAGCATTGAAGTCTTGATTATCAATCTCCAACAATGCTCCAATATCAATAATTGCCTCTTTTGTCTCATCATTGAGATTCCCATCTGCATATCCAAGTACAAAACAAAACTCTACAACTTTGAGCTTTTTCTTGTATTCACCCTTAGTGAAATCACAAAACTCTTGAGTGAGGGCCTCAATATCCTTATTGTTCTCAAAAAAGATTGTCTTTAGCTCATTGAGAATGGTATCAGCATCTCCCATTTTGCTCATTTCCTTTGCCATTTCATCAAGCAGAGATTGTGCGACATCTTGCTCAAGTGGGCAGACATCACCATCAGCATTGGCAACATAGCCTAGGATTCCACTCAAAACTCCAAACTCACTTGCTCTAATTTTCTCTTCCAGTGTAGGTTCTGCCTCAATCATTATTTTTTGTTCTTCTTGCAAAAATCGCTTTTGATTGTTTTCATTGCCCATATAATCTCTAAGCGTATTGTAAAGATAATACAAAACAGCACAGGCAATCACAGCAAGTATTAAAAACTCAATCATCTATTTATCCTTTTTTCTCAAATCTTTATAAGTTGTGTTTTTTTCACGAGATAATTGCTCGTTGATCTCTTGATTTTTCTTCGCACCCTCCTTGAGTTTTTGTAAATATTGCTCTTTGAGAGCAAATTCATTCTTTTTGAAAGGTTGAACAAAGAGAGCAAAAAACATAATGAGAAAAAAAACTCCACTTAGCCATTTTGTTTCCTCATTTGCCATCAAAAACCATGCTCCAGCCACCATTGCACAGAAAAAAATCTTCAAAAATGCTTTCATCATCAGTCCACCAAATCTAAATTTTTGCTCAAAATAGCATTGAGAGAATTATTGAAATCATCTTCATCCATATTTTCAAAAGGATTGACAAAAATTGGACTAGCTTGCTGCATCTCTTCATCTTGAAACAAAATCTGCATAATTGCTCCATAGGGAACAGTAATTATCGTGCCAACATCTTGTCCATTTTTAAGAGTTAATCCCGCTTCAAAAACTAAGTTTTGCTCAAAAATCTCCAATGATTGCAGGCTATAACCAGAGAGAATAAAACAAGCGATCTCTCCAATTTGGGCTTTTAGTTCAGAGCTCAGAGAGGGATCAAAATTGAGCATTTTTGTCCTACAAACAAGAGAGAAAGGAATCTCTTCAAAATGTAGTTTTGTGATTAAATCCTTAGAATGAGACAAAAGAATATTGTAAATTTTCTGATGATTGGATAAATAATTAAACATTGCTCTTTGTCCAAATTTTATTTCTAAGGATTAAAAATTCTTCAAGCAAAATTTCAACTTGCTTCATTCCAATCATCCAAAACTGCTCATCTTCCACATCAAACCCAAATTCAGCAACTAAATCCCTTGGTGAGCGACTGCCCCCAGAGCTTAAAAAATCAATGTATTTTTGAACAAAAATACTTTCTTGCCCATCTTGTTGAGCTCGCTTATACAAGCCATAGAGCGCCAAGACAAGTAATTGCCCATAGCTATATGCATAACAATAAAATGGCGAATGGATAAAGTGGGGAATATAGCTCCACCAATAGTCGTATTTTTTTGTAAGTTTGATACTTTTGCCAAACATTTTTTGATTTTCTCTTCTCCAAATCAGATTAAAATCTTTCGTTTTGAGCTCATCTGAACTTGCGTGAATTTCACGCTCAAAACAAGTCATTGCAACTTGCCTAAAGAGCGTAGAGAAAATGTCTTCA
>CAUWEE010000252.1:0-1876 GCA_963557095.1 uncultured Helicobacter sp.
AATACAGGATTCCCACTTAGAGTTTCAAAACTTAGGCTTGAGACAAATTTTTGTGCATTCTCACTCATTGCAACTTTTACATTCCCCCCTCTTTTTTTAAAAAATCGCACAAGCTCCAATGCCTTATAAACTGCGATTCCTCCACTCACACAAAGTAAAAAATTTTTTCCCTCCAAGATCTTAGGCATCTCTCTCACTTCTCTTCCTTTATTGCTTTTCAATCATCTGAAGCAATTCTTGAGTGTTAAGCCACTGAGTATTTGTTTCACTACTATACTCAAAACCATCTTTTACCCTTTGTCCCACTTCGCCTAGTCTTGTCCTAGCATAATCAATAGGAGTTTGAAAGCTAATGCTAGGCTCTAGGATATAAAAATCTTCAAATTCAAAGACAAGATGAGAATCATCACGCGGGATCATCACCTCATGAAGTTTCTCTCCTGGACGAATTCCTACAATCTCAACAGCAAGCTTTGGAGATAAAGCCTTAGAAAGATCAACAATCTTCATACTTGGAATCTTTGGTATAAAAATCTCTCCCCCCTGCATTCTCTCAACGCTATTAATCACAAAATTTACCCCCTCCTCAAGGGTGATCCAAAAACGACTCATTCTCTCATCGGTGATGGGCAAGGATTGCACACCCTGTTTGATTAGCTGCTTAAAAAATGGGACTACACTCCCCCTTGAGCCCACCACATTGCCATAACGCACGACACAAAACTTGCTCTTTTTGCTCCCCCTGATATTGTTCGCACTTACAAAAAGCTTATCTGAGCAAAGCTTAGTTGCTCCATACAGATTGATCGGACTTGCTGCTTTATCTGTGCTTAAGGCGATAATATGCTCTACTCCACAAGAAATTGCAGCATCAATCACATTGATTGCACCATTGATATTGGTTTTAATACATTCAATGGGATTATATTCAGCGATAGGCACATGCTTGAGTGCTGCTGCATGAATACAAATATTGACATCTTCCATCGCGCTTTTTAAGCGCTCTGCATCTCGCACATCTCCGATAAAAAAACGCATCCTTTTTTTATCATTGAGCTCTTTCTCCATTTCATATTGTTTCAGCTCATCACGACTATAAACGATAATCTTATTGGGATGATAATCTTTTAAAACCTTAGAAATAAATGCCCGTCCAAAGCTCCCAGTCCCCCCTGTGATTAAAATATTTTTTCCATCAAACATCACTTCTTCTCCTTAAAATAACCCATGTCATACATCCTATTGACAATATTGACCAAAATTGGACTTGCTGCCCTACTCCCTCCTCCATGTTCGACCAAAATTGTAATGGCATATTTTGGATTTTTATAAGGCACAAAGGCGGTAATCCAGCCGTGAGAGCGATGAAAATAGGCCATATCTTCTTCCTTAACCCTCTTTTTAATCTCTTGGGGAATTCCCACAACTTGAGCAGTTCCAGTCTTACATGCAATCTTAACCTTTGCCCCTCTTGTATGACGATAAGCCGTCCCTCCATCAGGATCATTGCAAACCTGATACATTCCTAAGGCAATAGCTGAAAGCTTACTCCTCTGCAATGGGCTTAAAATCTCCTCACTCTCATATTCAACAGGCTTTCCATCTTTTTCAACCACAAAATGAGGAGTTGAAAGCACTCCACTTGCCAAAAGTGCCGTATAGCGTGCGATCTGGATGGGAGTTGCCAAAAAAGCTCCTTGTCCGATAGAGATATTGATCGTATCCCCCACAAACCACTGCTGCCCATATTGACGCATTTTCCACTCTGGCGTTGGCATAATCCCCCTTGATTCCCCAGGCAAATCAATCCCACTCTTTTCTCCAAAACCCATTTTTCTTAGGACTTCTGCAATTTTTTCAACCCCAATTTTTTGAG
>CAUWEE010000253.1:0-1866 GCA_963557095.1 uncultured Helicobacter sp.
TTATCAAGGAAGTGCGACCTGATGCGATCGTTGCCACAGGACGCAGTGATTATCCCAATCAAATCAACAATGTCCTAGCCTTCCCCTATATCTTCCGCGGGGCCTTAGATCTCAGGGCTTCAAAAATCACAGAAAATATGAAAAAGGCTTGTGCTATCGCTCTTGCAAATCTTGCACGAGAGAAAGTCCCTGATGAGATCTGCAAGCTCTACAAAAGAGATCTTGCTTTTGGCAAAGACTATATTATCCCCATGCCCTTTGATCAAAGACTGCTTCCCACTCTCTCAAAAGCTGTCGCTCAAAGTGCAAAAGAAGATGGGGTTGCAAGAATTTGAATAGCCCCCATATCCCTGTCCTTAAAAATGAAGTCTTAGAGCTTTTCTCCCCTTGTGAGGAGGGGGTGCTTATTGATTGCACTCTAGGCTTTGGAGGACATAGCCAAGCCTTATTGCAAGCCCATCCAAAACTCCAAATTATTGGAATCGATCAAGATAGAGAAGCTAGGGAGTTTTGCCAAAATTTTCTTCCTCAAGAAAGGGTGAAGATTTTGGCAGGAAACTTTGCAGAGAAGATTGAAGAAGCCTTGCATTGCCCAAACATCATTGGGATCTTGGCAGATATTGGTGTTAGCTCCTTACAACTTGATGATCCAAAGCGTGGCTTTGGATTTCACTCCCTAGAGCTTGATATGCGAATGAATCGCGATCAATCTCTCAAAGCCTCTATGCTCATCAACTCCTATCCCAAGATGGAACTTGAACGAATCTTTAGAGACTATGGCGAAATCAAAGAGTATAAAAAAATGGCACAGCTCATCACGCAAGAGCGCGAGAAAAAGCCATTTGAGAGTGCAATAGAGCTAAGTGAGTTCCTTCAAAAGCATTTCAAAAAACACAAGATTCATCCTGCTACTCTAGCTTTTCAGGCCTTAAGGATTGAAGTCAATGACGAGCTCAATGCCTTGCAATCCTTGCTTACTCAAATCATCAAGCACAAAAATAAACTTTCAAATGTTATTTTTGCTGTGATTTCTTTCCACTCCTTAGAAGATCGAATCATCAAAAATGCTTTTAGGACTTGGGAAAAATCTTGCATTTGCCCCCCTGAAGCCTTGCGCTGTGAATGTGGGAATTCGCATTCACTGGGGAAAATCCTCACCAAAAAACCTCTAAGTGCCTCAGAAGAGGAACTCAAACTCAATCCACGCTCTCGCAGTGCCAAACTTAGAGCATTTCAATTTAGGAACTAGAATGAATACAAATCAAAGCCTCTCACAAGCAGAAAGAGACGAGCTTAACAGCTTCAATCAGATACAAAAACACATCGGCGGAAAAGACTTAATCTTGGGCTATCTTATTGCCTTCATCATCTTTTGTCTTTTTGCTCCCAAAATCTATGTATCCAATCAGATTTATTCTCTTAGCCGCGATATTGCCAAAATCAGCTATCATCTCGAACTCTTAAAAGAAGAAAACAAAAACCTCAAACAGGAATTGGAGGATTTCCGATTTCAACAAATTCTTAGAATGGAACCTTAAAGGAGAAAAAATGCTAGCTTTAATTACTGGTGCTTCAAGTGGCTTTGGAAAGGCAATTTCTAGGCGATTTGTCAAAGAGGGGCATCAAGTTATTCTTTTAGCTAGACGAGAAGAGAGACTACAAGCTCTCCAAAAAGAATTAGGATCAAGCTGTGTCAAACTTATTCCCTGTGATCTTAGAAATTACACTCAAGTACAAGAGGAGTTAAGCCCACTTGCCCCAAAGATTGATCTGCTTGTAAATAATGCTGGTTTGGCTCTTGGTATAGATCCTTTTTTTAAAAGTCTCAAAGAAGATTTTCGCACCGTCATTGAAACTAATATCTTA
>CAUWEE010000254.1:0-1814 GCA_963557095.1 uncultured Helicobacter sp.
ACTCTCTGCACAAGATAGGGGCAGTATTCAATTTAGAAGTATTGAAGCTAATGAGCCTATCACTTTGAGTGCAGCAGCTATAAATCTTAAGGATAGTGCCTTGCTCTCTGGTGCAGGGATTATTAGGCTTAGAACTTATTCTTTGCAGGGCAGGATGTCTATGGTATCTCATGAGGTAAATGCCCTAAACAATGAAAGTGGCATTGTTGAGGCTGGTTTTCTTGAAACTAGCGGATTGTTCAATCCTGAAGAAAACAAGCTCAAGATTTATGGCCGCTATATTCATGGCAAGAAAGCAAGGCTAAAAATTGCCTTTAGTGGAGATAGGCAAAATTCTAAGCTTGAGGCAGATCATTATGTGGTTAAGGGAGGGACTCTTGCTTTTGTTTCTGCTTATGATGGCTATGGTTTGATCCGACCGAATCAAAAAATCTATCTTGAGCTTGGCAGTATGGCTACTCATACTCAAAGCTTTGATCGTATTGAGACGCAAGATAATAATCTTCTAAGTTTTATCTATGAGCATGAGGTGCAAGCTCTAAGCTCTGTGCTCAAAGATGAGGCATTGAGACCTACTGATCAAAAGGCGGCTTCTGTAGGAGAGGCTCTAAGAAGTATTTATAGCAATCTTGCATTGTCTAAAAAATATGAGAACTACTTTGGAGAACTTGGACAGGCTGATGGGGAGCTTTATCAAAGCAGTGTTGATAGTTTGGCTCAAAATGCTCAACTGCTCGTCTTGAAAGATAATTTAAGGACAAGCAAGCAGATTGCTCTTAATCATCTTGTCTCATCGATGGATTTTTATACCCAATCCCTTGTCTTGCCTTCTGCTTTGAAAAACAAAACTTTTGTAGAAGGAAGCTATGCTTTTTCACCTTATCATGATGCCAAGGGAGCAGGTTTGCAGGTTCAAACTGCAAGCAATGCTTTTGCCGTGAGTCTTTTTGCGCATTACAATAAAAGTCAAGCTAGAGATGAAGGGCTGAGGACTTATTCGCATTCGTTTTTTGGAGGAATAAGCGGGGTTTATGATGCTTCTTTTTTGTCGTTTGTGCTTGCTGCAAATGGGGGAGTGAGTTTAAATCAAAGCCATCACTTCATCATCCATCCTAGTGGATCAAAGCAAGCTGTTTTGGGGAAAAATAAAAACTATCTTGCTTCAGCTCAGCTTGGGTTTGGGAAGGATTTTAAGCTTGATTCCTTGATTTTTAGACCTATGGCTTTGCTTGAATATTTTGGAATTCTGCAAGGAGCATATAAGGAAGAAGGAAGACTCTTTGCTAGATCTTATGATGCGGGGATCAATCAGGTGCTAGGGGCTATCTTTGGTGCAAATATGAGCTTTAAGACAAGCTTGGGTCGCACTCAATTTTCTCTCAGCGCCTTTGGTTTCTATCATTTGGGAATAATGAGAAGCTTAAGTAATCAATCAAGTTTTTATGATTTTCCTTCTCAGTCTTTTAAACAGAGTATTGAGCTTAATAGGAGGACTTTTAAGGGAGGAGTTACCACAGAATTGGCTTATAGGAATCTTTTTGCTCGACTTAGCTTGGGATCTGAGCTTGGATACAAAGAAGAATGGATGAGCAGTTCTTTGGCTTTGGGTTTAAATTTTTGATTATATTTTGTGGGCAATTATTCTCATATTTTTTTGGCTTGTAGTAAAATTCAGCCTTCACGCCTATCAATTTGCTTATAAAACTGGAGTGTTTTTTGAAAAAAAAAGATTTTTTTGCCCAACTTTTAAAAGATGACAAAGATCCCATAGTGCAATGTAGAGAGGCAACGATCCTTGCCAAAAATGCACATTA
>CAUWEE010000255.1:0-1795 GCA_963557095.1 uncultured Helicobacter sp.
ATGCTCAGACATAGCTTTGCTACCCTACTCTATCAAAAAAAGCAAGATTTGATTTTGGTGCAGGAGGCACTTGGACACGCAGATTTAAATACAAGTCGAATCTATACACACTTTGATAAAAATCGCCTCATGGAAGCCGCAAGCCTAATGGATGATCTCAGCAAAAATTAACCCAATATTGAATTTTTCTAGTTACGATGAACTAATCCTAAACACATAGATTGATCATCATAAGGACAAAACAATGAATAGAAGACAGTTTTTGAAATTTAATACCTTAAATTTTGTTGGTATGGGTGCAGCTCATGGAATGACCTCATCACATCAAATGAATTATTCGCAATCCCATGATATACATCATATGAATCCTCTTAACACAAAATCAATCGATACATCTTTTATCACACTAGAAGATGAAAATCTTAAACTCTTAAATGAACAACTTTTCCCGAGTGGGCAAAAACTTAAGCTGCTTAAATCCCTCAAAAACGAAAGTAAAAAGGCTAATTTTTTTAGAGGAACACTTGAGATTAAGATTTCTGAACTAGAACTGATTAAGGGGATTAAAACAAAATGCTTTACCTACAATGGTTTATTCCCTGGCCCAAAAATTGAAGTATATGAAGGAGATACGGTTGAGATTCTTGTAAAAAATCACTTGCCAGAAAATACAACTGTGCATTGGCATGGACTTCCAGTTCCACCGAAACAAGATGGCAATCCCCACGATCCTATTCCCGCTGGTCAGGAAAAAGTCTATCGCTTTACTTTGCCCAAGGATTGTGCTGGGACATATTGGTATCACCCTCACTCTCATTTTACAAGTGCAAAACAAGTTTATATGGGCTTAGCAGGAGTTTTTGTTGTGAAATCAAAAAAGGATGCCCTCTCCCACTTAAGGGAACAAGATTGGATGTTTTTAGATTTGCGTTTAGATGAAAAAGCTCAGATTCCACACAATAGTCTTAAAGATTGGCTTAATGGAAGAGAGGGTGAATTTGTCCTAATCAATGGGCAATTTAAACCCAAAATCTTTCTTAAAGATGCGCAAAGAATTCGTATTTATAACTGTTGCTCTGCGCGCTATTTGAATCTAAGCTTAAATGGAGCAAACTTTTTACTTGTTGGAACAGATGGGGGCTTGATAGAAAAACCTATTCCTCAAGAAACTCTACTTCTAAGCCCTGCCTCAAGAGTGGAAGTTTTGATTCAAAGTGACAAAAAAGGAGAATTTGAACTGCAAAACCTTTATTATGATAGAAGCAAAATGCTTGTGAAAGAAAAATCTTCTTCTCTTGCATTAGCAAGCATCAAAATCGAAAAAACACTTAAAAGCATTCCTCATCAACTCAAAACATTTCAACCTCTTGTGCAGGCAAAAGAAAGCAAAGCAATTGTGATGAGTGAAGCGCATATGATGATGGATGTGCAAAATCAAGAGACACTCAAAGAAAACCTTGTCGCGATGTTTTTAATCAATAACAAGGTGTTTGATATAAAGCGCATTGATTTCAAATCCAAGCAAGATGAACCAGAGATTTGGAGCATCACCAATAGATCCCATATGGATCATCCATTCCATATTCACGGGACGCAATTTGAGTTGATTAGTTCAGAGTTTGAAGGAAGGGTAGAAAAAGCCCCCTTTAGGACTCTAAAAGATACAATCAATGTGCGCCCACGCGAAACAGTTAAGATTCAACTTATACAAAGTATTAAAGGGGTTCGTATGTTTCATTGCCATATTTTGGAGCATGAGAGCTTAGGGATGATGGGGACTGTGGAAGTTGTTTGA
>CAUWEE010000256.1:0-1779 GCA_963557095.1 uncultured Helicobacter sp.
AAGCACGGGATCAGCAAAAGCCCTCTATCGAGTTTTGCCAAATTTGTATGGAAAGCTTCATGGGCATAGCGTGCGTGTGCCTGTAGCTGATGTATCAATGATTGATTTAAATCTTAAGCTTTGCAAAAAGATCGAGATAGATTCTTTACATTCTTTGATAGAGACCTATTCTAAGACTAGGATGAAAGGCATATTAAGTGTCGATGAAAATTATGGAGTTTCAAGTGATTTTATTGGAAATTCTTCAAGTGTGATTGTTGCGAAAGATTTGAGTTTTGTTGTTGCAGATGATCATCTCAAAATGATGGGATGGTATGACAACGAGTGGGGGTATGCAAATCGAATTGTAGAGATGGCAAGGTATATATGCGAGCGCAATTAAGTGTTGTTTTATTGATTGTTTTGATTTTGGAATTAAAAGGCAATTCTTTTCAAGGTCGAAATCAGAGAATGGGTAAGCCGCTTTCTGTTGAAGTGACTTCAAAGCAAAACCAAATAGGATCGGGTAAAATAGGCTCAGCTCTTGATGTGAAAGTTTTTGACAAAAACCTAGAGATGAAAAAAAAACAAATAAACACCTATAGGCCAAAAGTAACGGTTGTTCCCCCAACAGCAGCTCAAGAGCAAAAAAAAACAAAGCAAAACCTTGAGATCAATGTTTATCCGCCCAGTATTCAGGGTAGTGAGCAAGATATCTATCGAAAGATTGATGCTCAAGTTGGACCTTCTAGACCTATTACGCAGGATATGATGTTCCAAAAGAAAGTTCCTTATAAAATGAAACTTCCCCCTCGCAAAAAGAAAGCAAAGCCAGTTGTTGTCCAGCCTTATGTTCCAGTAGTTAAAGATGAATATGAGGGAGAAGATATAGAACCATTATTTATTCGTAATCGTAATGGAGTGATGATTGGTGCAGGGATTGGAGGGAGCTTTGATCGTTTGTGGGTTGGTGGCAGCGATGGGAATGCAAGGTTTTATGATAGTGCCTTGAGTTATTACTTTAGGCTAGGTTATCAATATTATCCTGTTAAATACTTGGGTTTTAGAATCTATGCGCATTTGGGGGATTGGTCTAATCATTTTTCTGATACTTTTTTTGATGGCAAAAGAAATGTTTCGGTCGAGGCAAAGTTGAATTTTAACTATAGTTTTTTTGCAGAAGTGCTTTATGATTTTGTTGTATTGCAAAATCATAGTTTTGGATTTTTTGGCGGATTTGGAGTTGGGGTATCTTATGGAGAGTTTAGCAATGATGGAACCAATGAAATTGCTCAATATTTTGCAATGCCAGCAATTTCAGTTGGCTTTGCTTATACACTTTATGAAAATAATCGCTTTGAATTTGAATCAAAAATTCCACTGCGAAGTGAAATTTTAAAGAGATTTTGGCGTTCTGAGCTCTCAACTTGGATGATTGGAGTTTCTTATACTTATGTTTTCTAGGGGTTTAAATAAGCAAGGAGATTTGGAGAGTGGAAAAAGTGGAGAAAATTGCAAATCATACAATCAGAGCATGCATGCAAATTCTCTAAAAAGCCTCGCGCTTTCTTTTGGTCCAGGGCTTGCTTCTGGATGATATTGGACAGAAAAGATTGGTGAATTCTTATAGCGCACTCCCTCAATCGTGCCATCAAAGAGATTGCGGTGTGTAATTTCAGCAACTTCTGAAATTTTTTCTGTAACAGAGTAGTTGTGATTTTGTGCTGTAATGTGAATCTCGCCACTTTTGAGATTCTTGACAGGATGATTTCCTCCATGATGTCCAAATTTAAGTTTCTC
>CAUWEE010000257.1:0-1776 GCA_963557095.1 uncultured Helicobacter sp.
ACTCCACGAGAGATATTCTATCGCAAATCCCACTAGTTTTACACTTTGTAGAAGTTCATAAGCTTTGACTGTAAAAGCCCGCAAGCCTTGGTGCTTTCTTTGGCATTTTTCTCTATTTTTTTCTTTGGGGTTGAAATGAGATTCTAAGAATTGGGAACAAAAGAAGATGATGAACAACTCTCAAGGTTTGGATCGTTTGTAATGAATCAACAAAAGTGGATTATCAAAGGAGCTAACCTCATCTTGAAAATGAAGTTAGCAACTCTAAATTAAGGTCTGAAAACACGCGCCTAAAAACACAGAAGATTCTGTCTCTCCACCTTAGGCAAAGTGGAGAGATCAAACCTTCTAAGCCCCTTTAAGGGTGCTCAAAATTTGTTTTCATTGCTCTAGTTGTTTTAAGAATATGCAATACAAAGCTCATTTCTTAGGTTTAAGAAAAACTGCGAATTTTACAGCAAAAGCAATCAAAGTCTTTAAACACTGATTGCTAAATGCTTAATTTTGGAGTTAATTTGCTCCTTTTGGAGGCATAAAGGCTGTGAGTTTGGGCGCTTTGCCTTTGTATTTTTCAAGATTGACAAGAGCAGTGTTGGCAATATTTGCATCAGCAAGCTCTGAAGTAGGAAGATCAAGAGTGAGCATATTTGCACAGCCATTTTTGCACAAACTTCCCTCTTTGCTTGGATCTTGTGGATCATACCACGCTCCTTCAAAGATTCTCACCACTCCTCTTGGCATCATTTCGCTTAATACTGCGCCTAGCAATGCCTGACCCCTTGAGTTGAACACTCGGACAAGGTCGCCATTTTTGATCCTCTTTTTCTTCGCATCAGCAGGGTTGATCCAGATCGGCTCACGATCAGCCACTGCATACTGATCTCTTAGGCTTGTATTGCTAAGTTGAGAATGTAAGCGATTGATCG
The DNA here is from genome assembly GCA_963557095.1 of uncultured Helicobacter sp. Classification (GTDB taxonomy): domain Bacteria; phylum Campylobacterota; class Campylobacteria; order Campylobacterales; family Helicobacteraceae; genus Helicobacter_G. The sequence continues at coordinate 927 of CAUWEE010000257.1, forward strand.
GATGAGCGCTAATTAGAGCAAACTCTGCAGGCTTGTTTTTCATCCCTAGCCACTCTGCTGGCTCAAACCATTGAGGGAATCCTTTGCAATCTTTGTAATTCATCTTAGCAATCACTTCAGAGTAGATCTCAATCTTTCCGCTTGGAGTTCCTAAAGGATTGAGGATGGGATCTTCTCTAAAATCGGCGTGGCGCACATAAGCCTCACCCTCTGGGGTGGGAGCAAATGTCAAAGGTCGGTTTGCATTCCAAAATGTTGCAAAGTCTGGCATCTCATTGCCATCATCCATAAGCACTCCAGCTTTCTTGGCTTGATTGTAGGCTTGATTATAAAACTCCTCAAGCCATTGCATCTCACTCTTGCCATCTTCGGTAAATTCTTTTCCAAAGCCGCAAGCCTGTGCAAGATCAGCAAAAACTTCATAATCTGTCTTACTCTTAGGCATCCTTGGCACGACTTGTTTCATTGGGACAATATTGAGATTGCTATAATCTCCTGTCATACTCAAATCATTGCGCTCATAGGGAGTGGCGATAGGGAAAACGATATCTGCCATCTTGGCACTTGGAGTCCAATACATATCGTGAATCACGATTGTATTTGGCTTTTTCCAAGCTTTGATGTTTTTGTTGAGATTTTGCTGATGCACCATAGGATTGCCCCCTACCCAATAGATCATCTCAATTTCAGGATAAGTGATCACGCGCCCATTATAATCAAGGCTTGCGCCAGGATTGAGCAGACAATCTGCAATCCTTGCCACAGGGATAGCTCCGCTCTTGGCTTTTTCTTCTGTACTCTTCCAATTCTCTCCATTCACAGCTTTACCTACATTGATACCACCTAAAAC
>CAUWEE010000258.1:0-1765 GCA_963557095.1 uncultured Helicobacter sp.
TAGTTTGTGTTGTAGAGTAGAGGTGCTCTTGCAAAAGTCCAAATACCTTTGGCATTTTTCTACTTAAGCACTACTCCTCTAAAATGAGTCTAATGAAAGATTCAATCGAACAATCCAAGAGAGCATAGTCCAAAAATCTCCAATAGAGCAAAACATTTTTAACTTAAATTTACTGAATTTTTATAAATTTATGCTTATCCCCCCCCCTAATTATTGTATTATCTAGCCATCTCTAAAAATAAAGGAAGATGATGAAAACAGAAGCTTTGATCTCCACATCCTTGGCGATGGTTTTGGCTGCAACTCCATCATTTGCGAAGAAAAACAATCGTGATATGTTAAATGGTCAAATTTGGAATCCAGACTGGATCACTCCTACTGGTCATGGGATTTATTATGGATCGACTAAGAGTCCATCCACAGCATTGACTAAATTTGCCTCAACAAAAATCGAGTTTAAATCTACTGATGCCCCCCCCCCTATGGGCTTTTATACCGTTGTGATTAAGTCTGAATCGGGAGCAAGCACTACAAATGGGAATAGTCCAACAGAAACCACAAACAGCAATGGTAATAAGACTTACACCTTCACCTGGAAAGCTAATGAAAGTGGAGCTGAACCCCACATCCGATTGCAGCTTGATAAGCCTTTAGATCTTGAAGAGCATACACTCAAATTGCAGATTGATAAGGCATCCACATCTACTGAGGCATCCACATCTACTGAGGCATCAACAACATCCACAACAACATCTACTCAAACCAAAGGCACTTTGACTTTTGATTTTGATGAAAAAGCTCAAACTCACACTGATGACAAACGACGCTCAATGTCTCTTAAACTCGCATCAGCAAAAGTTGGAGATAAAGCTGTGTCCCTCAAAGGTAATCTATCTGTTATTGGTAGCGAAGGTGGCACCGATGATTCTAATGGGACAGAGCGACAGAATGAGGTCAAAGCAACCAACCATGTGCAATTCAAAGCAGAGCTAGATGGGGGAGTAACAGGGGACATTGAATTAAAATTTACTTCAACATCAGATATTTCTATTGGAAACGCTAGTTCTAGAGATCAAGTCATAGAGGTGGGAGGAGGTGTGCATACAATGGCTCATGAGCATGAGAATGACAGCAGTAATGATAGGAAGATATTTGCATTCTATGCAGAACACAATATAAGATTAAATGGCTATAAAAACAGCATTAAAGGTGGAATCAAATCATATGGCTGTCCTGACTGCACTTTTACAAATATTGTCCTTGGAAGAGAAGGAAGTGAGCTTGCTCTTATAGAGAAGGGTATTTATAATTTTGGTGGAATGCTTAATTTGGATTTGCTTGCTAAGGAAAATGAGATAAGTGGAGAGATACATTCCACAAGTAAAGCAGCTTCAGGCGATAATGACGACTACTACTATGGAGATTTGAAGGGGGTTATCAATCTTAAGATGACTGGAATAACAAACAGAATCAAGGGTGACATTAAAACAGATTCGGGCTCAATTCATCTCTCCCTCTCTGGAGATCGCTCTCAAACCATAATCTCTGGAAGCATCAAGGGAGATCATCTCAAGATCGATGCAAAAGCCTTAGAAGTTTCTAGTGGAAAAATGAATGTAAGCTTTGCTGGCAGTAATTCCACTCTAAGACTAAGAGATGCTCAGCATCAAATCAGCACTCTCACAAGTAGCTCCACAGCAGCTAGAAGTTCTATGAACAATATGATTGACCTCTCTTCCAATCCAAATAGCATAGCCTTTACTCT
>CAUWEE010000259.1:0-1755 GCA_963557095.1 uncultured Helicobacter sp.
TCTGAACGATCAGGCAGACAGCCCCAGAGCAGACCTTGTCGCTGCCGGAAAGGGCGGGGGGGGGGGGGGGGGGCCCGGGGGCGCGCGGCCGCCCCGCGCGCCCCCCCGGCGCGCGCCCCGCACCCCCCCCCCACCCCCCGCGCGCCGCGCCAATCAAAGCAATTTAGCTTAAGCCAAATTAAGAGAAGGGTCAAAAAGTTTTGAGATACTTTTGTTAGAATGCACTCTTATTTCACTCAAAAGGCTTCCTATGGCAATCTTTGGCAGACTCGATACCCTCTCCCCCCTTTTTGGCAAAACTGAAGAATTAGAATATCTTCAAGTCTATTTGCATTCACTATTTAAACCCGATTTTCTCTCTCGTATTGCACCCATGCAAGCTGGGGAGAATTTCCAAACCCAGCTTGATTATGGAATGTTTGCAATCACACACTGCTACACACTCAAAGACAGGGCAAATAGCTTTTATGAATCGCATCGCAAATATATTGATTTTCAAGTTGTCATTGAAGGCTTTGAACGCTATTTCATCGGAAATCAAGATGATTTCAAAGTCTTAAATCCCTATGATGAAAACAAAGATCTAGTGATTTACTCCCCCACCCAAGAAATCAGCAATATTTTGCTCAAAGCTCAAGAGCTTTGCATCCTTTTTCCTGATGATGTGCATAGTGTAGGAATGGGCGATTCTTCTGAAGTAGGGAGGCTTGTCAAAAAAGTCATTGTCAAAGTCCCTCAAACACTCATCAAACATCGTCTTTGAGAAAGTGTGCCCCAAGACTTTTCTCACGCCTAAGAGCTTGAGAGATGATCTCTTGAGCAACTCTTGCTTTGAGAGCAAGAAAGCGTCCTATCTTTTCTTCTCTTATTTTTTGCACCTCTTTTAGTGCAAACTGCAAGCCCTCTCTTGTGCGCACGATCCCTACATTTTCCCACATTAACTTTTTGAGCTCATCGCTAAGTGCCAAATCTTTCTCACCCTCCAAGATCTTAGGAGGTAGCAAAGATCCACCATGAGTTTGCAAAGAAGAGCCAAGAATCTCTTGAGCACTTAATTTTGCAAAAACAATCCCTTCAAGCAATGAGTTAGACGCCAAGCGGTTCGCTCCATGAACCCCATTGTTTGCACATTCTCCAATCGCATAGAGATTTTTCATCCCCAAAACTCTGCTTTGCAAATCCACACCAATGCCCCCCATACAATAATGAAAAGCAGGAGAAATAGGAATCCTTACATGAGGCACATCAAGTCCAAAATCTCGAAGAGTTCTGAAAATATTGGGGAATCTCTGCTTGAAATCTGTTTCCTCAAAACGCGAAAGATCCAAAAACGCCGCCTCTTGATTCTCTTTGCAATATTCAAAAATCGCTCTTGAGACAATATCCCTAGGAGCAAGTTCCCCTCTTGCATCATAATCAAACAAAAATCTCCTCCCCTTGCCATCAACGATCATCCCCCCCTCTCCCCGAACAGCCTCGCTAATCAAAGGTTTTCTTTTTGTTGGGGCTTGGGTATAAACTGTCGGATGAAACTGCAACATTTCCATATCTTTAAGCTCCAAACCCTGCTCCAAAATCATTCCATGCAAGTCCGCACTAAGTGTCCTCGCATTTGTATGATAGGCATAGAGCTCCCCTATACCCCCACTTGCCAAAACAATATGATTTGCAAAAAGATGCAAAAGCGCATCACCCCTCTTGACAACAACCCCCTTGCACTCATCACCCTCGATTATCAAATCAATCACAGGACTT
>CAUWEE010000260.1:0-1748 GCA_963557095.1 uncultured Helicobacter sp.
TTTTTAGGAGTGAGAGTGTGAGTGGAGCGATTAATTTGATCAAAGGGATGATGGGAGGCAATGGGGTGGTTTTGCCTAATTTTTTGCAAAAATACCAAGCTCTACTCCTACACTTTTTCAAAGATGTTCCTTATGGCTCGATGTTAAGAAATATAGAGGCTGATGGAAAATTCTTGCTATCCTTCCTGTTTGGCATCCTCATTCTTTGTCTTTTTTTCAAGAACTCCAAACAACTCTTGCAAAATCTCAAACCCTCAGTATCTCACCTTTTATTTCTTATTTTATTAAGCTTCTACTCTTTTTTAAATCTCAATCGAGCAACACAATTTTTATATTTTAATTTTTAACTAAGGAGCATTAGATGCGCTATAAAACCTTTATTTTGCTTTATCTCACTGCTCTATTGATCAGTCTATTGCTTTTCTTTGCCTTTCTCAAAATTTTAGAGCAATTTTTTGAGCACAATAAATATTCTCAAATTGTCCAATATCAAAACAAGCACGAGGCGATCTATGGTTCAAACCTAAACGAAAACTACTTCTCCTATCGCCTTGAACTTATCAAAGCCAAAAAACCAGAAATTGTCGCTATCGGCTCTTCAAGAGTAGGTCAATTTAAACAAAAATATTTTAATCAATCCTTTATCGCAGCAGCCAATGGAGGAAATTCTCTAGCAGAAACACGATACTTTATCCAAGAGATGCTCAAGTTTCACAAACCCAAGCTTATCATCTTAGGAATTGATCCCTGGTGGTTCAACAAAAAAATGCCAAACTCCCCAATAAATGCCTATCAAAATATTCAAGGCAAGGAAATCACAGCATCAAAAACTCTTGAAGGGATTCAAATTCTATTTTCTCACGCCAAATTTTTCATCAAAGCACTTAGAGAAAATCAAACCACACAGAATCCATATACTCAGTTTCCTAGTCTAGGATTCCGAGCACTGATCCATTCTAATGGCAGCTTCCCTGATGGATCTTATCTCTATTTTTCTACAATCTCTGGACTTTCTCCGCAAGACATAAAATTTCAAGACTCAAAGGAGCGTATTCAAAAAGAAATTTTTCCATTCTATTATGGTGCTTCCATTGATTCTCAAAGACTTATCGAACTTCAAACCTTACAACGATTTATCCAAGATCAACAAATCAAACTCCTAGTCATCATCGCCCCACTAGCCCCCACTATCTATAAATTACTCATAGAACAAACTCAATACAGCTACCTCAGAGAGCTCTCAACATTAACCAAAGCAAATCACATCTACAATTTTCTCAATCCCAATACTCTTAAAACGACAGATTGTGAGTTTTACGATGGATTCCATGGAGGAGACATTGTCTATGCCAGAATGCTGCAAAACATCAAAGAATCCGAATTTCAAGACTTTTTTGCACTCAAAACCATAAACTCTACCATCACCCACAAATCTGGTCGTGCATATTCTGATGAGATCCTAGGCTACAAAGAAGTTGATTTTCTCCAGATTGGTTGTCAGAAATAGTCCAAAATCAAGCCGCTACTCACTTTCAATCTCCTTGCTATGAAGGGGGTGGGGGCTAGGCTAGGATTGATTGCAAGAAAGTTCCCCATTAAGATTCCATTTGGCACAACAAGTGAAGAGAGAAGAATTGTTTTTTGCTTTTTTCTAAAAATAATTTCATCGATTTTTTGAAGTCATTCTTTATGTAGTTGGAATACTTTCTAAATTTTTGGAAGTTTAGAAATTGCATACTTATCTCTTT
>CAUWEE010000261.1:0-1730 GCA_963557095.1 uncultured Helicobacter sp.
TGAGCCTTCATTTCATAAAAGTAAGATCTTTAGAGCTCTTTTTGCTTTTTTTTATCGTGATTTGTCCTATTGGAATCTCTTTTTTTTGGGAATGCTCAATGGTTTCTTGCCTTGCGGGATTGTATATTATTTTGCTCTAATTGCTCTTGCTAGTGGTGGATTTTTGCAAGGAGTGAGCGTAATGGCAATTTTTGGACTTTGCACTTTGATTCCAATGTTGCCTTTTGGGCTTTTTTCAAACTTCGTTCTTCACAAAAGATGGCTTTCTTTTATAGGCTTATTGCTTATGTTTCTTTTTGGCTTATATACAATTTGTAAAGGGTTAAAAGGGCTATAATTTGGCAAAAAGTTAGCACAGGGGCGAAGAGATGAAAAGAAAGGCAGTATTTTTTGATCGAGATGGTGTAATCAATGTTGATCATGCATATGTTTATGATCCCAAAGATTTTGAGTTTGTTTCGGGTATTTTTGACCTTCTTTCTTTTTTTAAATCAAGAGCTTATCTACTTATCGTGGTTACCAATCAATCTGGTATTGCTAGAGGATATTACTCTATTGAGGATTTTTTGAAATTGACAGATTATATGCAAGAGCGTTTCAAAGCAGAATTAGGGTTTTGTTTTGATAAAGTCTATTTTTGTCCGCATTTAAGTGGTTGCAAATGCAGAAAGCCTGAGATTGGTATGTTTGAGGAAGCTTGTAGGGATTTTGAAATTGATTTAGAAGAAAGCATTATGATTGGCGACAAAGAGAGCGATATGCAGGCTGCACAAAATGCTGGTGTGAATAAGAAATATTTTTTAACTCTTAAAAATCCTTCATATTTAACTCAAATTACAAATCTCAAATGGGCAATCAGTCTTGCTCAAATTAAAAACTTTGAAGAGCAAGGAGTATAAAGTGTATATTAATCAAAGCTTGGAGGGGAAAAAGATTTTAATTACAGGTGGCGCTGGTTTTATTGGTAGCGCTTTGGCATTTTATTTTCAGGAGCATCATCCAAAAGCTCAAGTCACTATTTTAGATAAGTTTCGATCTTTGGAAACTTTTGAAAATGGAAATTTTACTTCATTGGGGCATTTTAAGAATCTAATCGGCTTCAAGGGCAGGGTTATCTGTGCAGATATCAATGATTATCAAGCGATGAAGAAGCTTTTTGAAGAAAAGTTTGATTATGTTTTTCACCAAGCTGCCATTTCAGATACCACGGTGCAAGATCAAGAGATTGTGATGCGAACTAATCATGATTCTTTTTTGTATCTTTTAGATTTAACTCTTCAAGGAGGAGGCAAGATGATTTATGCCTCAAGTGCTGGAACTTATGGTAATTCTGAAGCACCTAATCGCATTGGGGTAGGAGAGAGCCCTGAAAATGTTTATGGTTTTTCTAAGCTTTGTATGGATGAGAGCGTGCGAAGAATCTTGCAAGAAGATCCCCAATCTCCAATCATTGGATTGAGATACTTTAATGTTTATGGGGAGCGGGAATTTTATAAAGGAAAAACTGCCTCAATGATTTTGCAACTTGGCTTACAAGCTTTGCATCATAAAAAAGTGCGGCTTTTTAAATTTGGTGAGCAAAGAAGAGATTTTGTGTATATCCAAGATGTGATTCAAGCTAATGTTGGGGCGATGGAGGCAAAACAAGGGGGGATTTATAATGTTGGAAGTGGAGAGGCGAGGACTTTTAATGATATTGTCAATAACCTAAAATCTCATTTAGGTGATTT
>CAUWEE010000262.1:0-1711 GCA_963557095.1 uncultured Helicobacter sp.
GCTTTACAAGTATGTTCCCAAAACCTCTTTTGCAAACTTTTATATTTTGATTTTTTTGGCGACGGCTTTGCTTGTCTTACTTTTTGTAATGCTTTTTAAGGCCCTTTCTCCTCTTAAAATTTTGCATTCTGATATCAAAAAATTTGCAAATGGAGATTTAGAGATCTCTTGTCGTTTGGAGCAAAAAGATGAAATTGGAGAGCTTGCAGAGGAGTTTGACAATGCAGTTTCAAAAATTAGAGCCCTCAACGAATCAAGAATGCTTTTCTTGCGTTCTATTATGCATGAGCTTAATACTCCTATTACAAAGGGAAGATTGATTTCAGCAATGCTTGATGAGGGTGTTGCCAAAGAGCGATTGATCTCAGTTTTTAAGCGTTTTGAAGTTTTGATTAAAGAATTTGCAAAACTTGAACAGATGAATGCCAAGACATATAAGATGCAAAAGAGAGAATTTCTTCTTGAAGAGGCTCTCAATGAAGCCAAAGCGATGCTTTTAATTGATAATGAAGATCAGATTATTTTGCAAACAAAGGGGGATTTAATCAAGGCGGATTTTGAACTTTTTGCCTTGGCCCTTAAGAATCTTTTTGATAATGCAATTAAATATGGATTGGATAAGAAAGTTTATGTCCGATCAGATTGTCAAAATCTTTGGATTTGCAATCGTGGAAAACCTCTTGAAGCAGATTTTGCAGAATATTTCAAGCCTTATTTCAAAGAGGATAATTCGCAGGGTTTTGGACTAGGGCTTTATATTATTAAGAATGTTTTGGAGTCTCAAAATTTTGGGATTGATTATGTTTATCAAGATGATTTTAATTGCTTTATTATTTCAGATTGCGTAGTTGAAAACTTTTCTGAAATTCCATTAAAGGACAAAAAATGAAACTAAGACGCACACGAATGAAGTCTAATTTACGCGATCTGGTAAGAGAGACGGAGATTAATCTTGCAGATTTTATTTATCCTCTTTTTGTGATTGATGCCCCAAAGGTGAAAAATCCTATCCCTTCTATGCCTGGTGTTTATCAATTCAGTATCGAATATTTGCTTGAAGAATGTCAAGAATTGCTTGATTTGGGGATTTATCATATTTTACTTTTTGGGATTCCGGCTTTTAAAGATGAGAGAGGAAGTAGCGCATTGGGTGAAAATAGCATTGTGGCAAGGGCTTTGATAGCAATCAAAGAGCGTTTTCCACAGATGTTTGTGAGTGTGGATCTGTGTTTTTGTGAATATACAAGTCATGGGCATTGTGGGATTTTGAAGGGGGAGAGCGTTGATAATGAGGCAACTCTTGAAATCTTAGGGATTCAGGCTCTTGATTTGGCAAGAGCTGGAGCTGATCTTATTGCGCCAAGTGGGATGATGGATGGGGTTGTGGCATATTTAAGAGAGCTTTTGGATCGGGCAGGCTTTGATGCTCTTCCGATTATGAGTTATTCTACAAAGTTTGCAAGTGCGTATTATGGACCTTTTAGAGATGTGGCACAATCAAGTCCAAGCTTTGGGGATCGCAAGACTTATCAGCAAGATGGGGCAAATCGCAGAGAGGCGCTAAGAGAGAGCTTGCTTGATGAACAGGAGGGGGCAGATATTTTGATGGTCAAACCCGCTTTGGCATATTTGGATATTGTTAGGGATATTCGGCAGGCTAGCCTCTTGCCTTTGGCGGTCTATAATGTGAGTGGGGAGTATAGTATGCTTA
>CAUWEE010000263.1:0-1709 GCA_963557095.1 uncultured Helicobacter sp.
AGCATAGATATAAGTCTTTTTTACCATTTTTTACCTTCCTTAAACAATAATAAGAATTGTTTTTATAATACACAAAAAATTTTAGATTTTACAAGTTAAGCTCTCCTTTTTTACTTTGCTTGTGGGGTTTGCTCGAGAGAGATGAGATGGTGATGGAGATAGAAGAGGGTTAAGTGTTTATAAAAGATAGTGATCTGTTGGAAGCTAGAAAAACCATTTTGAAGCTTCCTCAGTCCCAAAAATAATAAGAGCGTAGCGCAAGGTCTTGCCCAGAGCGATGAAAAACATCGTCTTATAGATATTGTATTTTGCAAGCCCTAAGGCGAGTGTGAAAAGATCTCCAAAAATGGGCAAGAAAGATAGAAATGCCAAAATGCTCCCATATTTTGAGCTTTTTTGACTGAAATACTGCACTCTTTGGGAATCAATCTTGGAAAGTCTGCGCAGGATTTTTGCCACACCAAAATAACCTAAAGCATAGGTAGTAAGACTGCCCAAGACATTGCCTATGCTAGCAATAAGCAAGATTACATAGGGATTGTAATGTAGGGCAACAAAGGTGGCAACAACAAGCTCTGAAGGAAGAGGCAAAATCGTGCTTGATGCAAATGTGGCAAGAAAAAGCCCAAAGAGTCCATATTCCTCCATTTAGATCACAACTCTTGGGATAAATGGGGAGAGTTTGACAAGGATTTCATAGGGTATGGTATGAAAGACTTTTGCCCACTCTTTGACATCTTGAAAGACACAGATTTCTTCCTCTTGACTTAGGCAAGAGAAGCAGTCCATTGATATTCTAGGGAGGATGAGCTCTCCATTGGCACAATAAAGCTTTTTGTGAGTTTCTGAAAGTCTAAAAAGCCCATCTCCATAACCCAAGTCATAAGTGCTTACCACTCCATCTTGAGGCATTATGCCCATTCCATCATAGCCTAGTTTCTCACCCTGGGCTAGTTTGCGCTTGGAAATTTGATTTGCCCAAAGTGAGGCAATTGGTTTGAGATCCTTAGCAATAGATAGAGGAGAGCAGAGATAACCATAAGCCGCGATGCCAATCCTCACTAAATCTTCTTGAATTTCTGTCTGTCTTAATGCTCCTGAAGAGTTGAGAAAATGGAAGCGTGGAAGAGGGAAGCCTAAAGTTTTGGCAAGATGTGTAATTTGTTCTTTGATCTCTTGGGATTTTTGATGTTGATTTTGCATTGCTTCACCCCCCTCATCGCTGTATCCATTGTGAGAAAAGACGCCGACAAGTTCAAGATCGCGTTTGAGAACAAGATCTATGGCTTCCCTAAGTTCTCTCTCTTCTAGACCATTGCGATTCATCCCTGTATTGAATTTAAGCTCGATTTTTCGGTGTGGGGTGAGTGTTTTTAGAGCTTGGAGGGAATGGATGCTTTGATAGATATTCTGTGGAGCATTTGGACTAATCTCGCCATAGAGAGCTGTAATATGCTCAAAGTCTTGACTGATTTGGAGTGCTTCTTGCTCATTTTTGACAAACGCACTCTTGATACCATATTCTCTAGCTAGAGTAGCAATTTCTTTGATTCCGTGACCATAGGCATTATCTTTGAGAACAATGGCCAATTTTTCTTTTGTGCCAAGGTGTTGGCTAATGACATCAAGATTGTGTTTGAAAAAAGCAGAATGAATAAGTAGTTTTGCCAAAATGATCCTTTATGGTGGGGGAGACCACCATAAAATTA
>CAUWEE010000264.1:0-1700 GCA_963557095.1 uncultured Helicobacter sp.
TGCCCATGGGTGCAAAGCAGGGCTAGAGGATTCTTGCACTCACTCTCAATCCATTCACTTGCTCCCATTCCCGCATCGATGATAAGCTCACCGCAGTCGAGTTTGAGGATATAGCAGTTTGTCTCATAGACTCCAAAGGGTTTTTTGAGAATCTGCATCGCATTTCCTTTTGGATAAAATTTTGCAAATTATATTCAAAGCAAGAGGAGAGAAGGAGATGAAACTTGAGGAAATCAAAAGAATGGGTGAGGCTTATTTGATGCAAACTTATGCTAGAGCTGATTTTGCCTTTGAGAGGGGAGAGGGGGCAAGATTGTATGATGTTGAGGGTAGGGATTATATTGATTTTGGGAGCGGGATTGGCGTCAATAGCATTGGGTATGGCAACACAGATTTTGTCCAAGCTCTTAGCAAGCAGGCTCAAAATCTCATCCATAGCTCTAATCTTTATCATATTTCCAAGCAAGCCCTTTTGGCCAAAAAACTTGTGGAGCTTAGCGCTTATGATATGAATGTGTTTTTTGCTAACTCTGGGGCTGAAGCAAATGAGGGAATGATCAAGCTTGCGCGAAAATATGGAGAGATCAAATTCTCCAAAAAACGCTACAAGATTATTACTTTGCATTCAAGTTTTCATGGCAGAACGCTTGCTACACTCAAGGCCACAGGACAGGAGAGTTTTCATCGCTTTTTTTCTCCTTTTCCTGAAGGCTTTGTCATCGCTTCAGATTTGGAAGATGTTTATCAAAAAATTGATGAGGAAACTTGTGCGGTGATGCTTGAGCTTATTCGCGGTGAAGGGGGGGTTTATGCTGTGGATAGGACTGAAGTGAAGAGGCTTGAGAAGTATCTACAAGAGAAGCAGATCTTGCTTATGGTTGATGAAGTGCAGAGTGGAGTCTATCGGAGTGGAGAGTTTCTAGCAAGTCAGCTCTATGGTATTTCTCCTGATGTTATTTCATTAGGCAAGGGATTGGGTGGTGGAGTGCCAATTGCTGCAGTGATGAGTAAGCACAAAGAGGTTTTTCAAGTAGGGGATCATGGCAGCACCTTTGGAGGAAACTTTTTGAGCACAAGTGCAGGGCTTAAGGTGCTAGAGATTCTAGAGAAGGAAAAAGAGAATGGGGCTTTGGATGAGCGAATTAGGCTTTTTGATTTGAAGCTTGAGGAGCTTTTGGGGGATTGTGAGAGTTTTGTGAAGAAGGTAGGTGTGGGGCTTATGTTAGGACTGCAAGCTAAGGATTTGGAAGCACAACAAAGATTTGTCAACCAAGCCTTACAAAATGGTGTGATCGTCCTAAGAGCGGGAAAAAATGTCGTGAGATTTTTGCCTCCATTGACGATTTCAAATGATGAGATTGAAGAAGGTTTTGAGAGATTGAGAAAGATGTGTTTTTGTTGAAATCAAGAGATGAGCTTGGATGAGCTGGGCATTGGGCAGAAGATTTAGATCTTCTGTGGCAAAGCCTAAGCACCTCTAATTCTTAGTTTGAATTTTTCCACTTTACTTGAGGTTTGGGAGCAGTGCGGATCACTCTTTTTGTGAGCCTTTCTCCAAGGACAAAGCTTAGTCCAAGATTGACTTGATACTCTGTAGTAATCTTTCCTCCAAAACTTCTTTCAAGATCAAGATAAAGCTTCGCTCCATCTTTAAAGGATATATTTGTGCCTAGATTGAGAATAGCTCTTCTAGTGGAGTG
>CAUWEE010000265.1:0-1698 GCA_963557095.1 uncultured Helicobacter sp.
TGTTGAAATCTCTCAATTCTTTTGTTTGTTGGTAAATTGTATGCTCAAGAGAGTGGTGCAAGTTTTTGATTGAAGAGATGATAATTTGTGAAAAAAACAAGGTTGTCAAAATGATTAAGGCAAGTGAAACTCCAATAAGGATTAGAGAAGTTGCAAAAAGAGAATCTGTTGCATTTTTTTTGAGACTTAATATCTCAATCCTAAGCTGAATTGCTTTATGCAAAAGTGCGTTTAAACCCAAAGCGGTTTTTTGAAAGAAGATAGTGTCGGGCTCTTTGTCAATGGAGAGTCTATTGTTGATAATTTGAGTGATTTGCTGTTCAGATTGTGAAAGCTCCTCAATTTGAGAAGAGTAATTGAGGAAAACTTTGGCATAAAAATCTTTGAATTGTGTTCCATAATTACTCGTTTCTTGCATTGAAGAAAAATCATTCCATGCTTGCTTGAGTTGATTAACCTTTTGACTTGCGGGATTTTGTCGCAAAGATTCAGCCAAAATTGAAGCATAGATGTTTTGAATAATAATGAGCTGCTTGAGTTTTCGCTCCTGATTGATAAAGTTTGAATCATAGTCGTGCTTGAGCCCCACTAGAGAGACAAAAGTCATCCCTGTGATCAAAAAAAGACCAATAGCTATATTCAGAAGAAGAATTTTTGTTTTTCTTTGGAGTGAGGTTCCTAGAATCTTATTTCTTATATTTTGAAAAAATGTATTCATCATAATCACCAAAAACTAAAGAATTGCAAGATGTGACATAAAGTAGAATTTTATAAAATTTTTTAAGCTTGTTTAAGGAGAAGGCAATGGGTTTTACGATTGCTGTTTTGGCATTGGGAATTGCTGTGATTGTCAATATTTTTTTTAAGCGGATTGATATTCCTATTGTCATCGGCTACATTGTGACTGGAGTAATCATTGTTTATGCTTTTGATTTGCGTGAAATCTCAAATTCTGGGAGTTTAACTCATCTTGGAGAATTTGGAATTGTTTTTTTGATGTTTATGATTGGATTAGAGTTTAGTTTTTCCAAAATCAAATCAATGAAACAAGAGGTTTTTGTCTTTGGCATTCTCCAAATTGCCATCACAAGCTTTGTTTTCTTTATGATTTCTCATTTTTTATTTGGAACAGATAGCATTACCTCTCTTCTTATTTCTTGCGCTTTTTCTCTTTCTTCTACAGCCATTGTTCTTAAGATTTTTGAAGAAAATAAAATGCTTGGGACAGGCTATGGGCGAAATTCACTTGGAATCTTGATTATGCAAGACATTGCAGTGATTCCAATTTTGCTGATGGTTACAATGTTTAGCAATCAAGATTCGCAATTCTTTCCACTTCTAGTTCAAACAATCATTTCAGCTGCTGTTGTTTTGTTTATTCTTTTTGTTCCAGGCAAATTCATTGCAACAAGGATTTTAAAATTTGCAGCAGATACACATATGGATGAGATTTTTGTAGGAACTGTGCTTTTTATTGTTTTAGGATCAGCACTTTTAAGCAAGTATTTTGAGTTTTCCTATTCTTTGGGGGCATTTATAGCCGGTATGGTTATTTCAAGTTCAAGATATTAGCATCAAGTTGAAGCAGATTTGACGCATTTTAGAGATATTTTGCTTGGTTTGTTTTTTGTCACTGTTGGAATGCAGGTGGATCTTGATTTTTTAATGAAACACTTTTTCTTAATTGGACTGCTTCTT
>CAUWEE010000266.1:0-1692 GCA_963557095.1 uncultured Helicobacter sp.
TAACAAAAGCAGCTAAAAATATCACAATTGACAACAATGCCATCCTAGAAATGTATGCAACCAATAATGCAGGATATGGTTATTTATTTGCAGGTAGTACAAATTTAACTTGGAGTGGCGGAACGATTAAAATCGACTTTCTAAGCGGTGGCTGGGGAGGACTTAATACTGCAAGGGGTGGTCTAGCTACCGGTGCTAACAGACACTTTATAATAAATTCAAACCTTGATTTTACCTATACAGAAAATGCAAGAGGAACTGGTTGGAGACAAGACATGGTTTCTGCAGTTACTGCAAATGATAGCGGTGTTATGAAATTGCTGGGGAACCGTGTAAAAATCCACGCAATTGGCGATCAGTCACAGAACAAGGGCAAAGGAATCTTTGCCCTCATGGCTCATAGCAATGGGCGCTTATATCTCAATGCAAAAGATGATGGAAGCATCAATAACCAAAACGCATTAACTCAAGTTGAAGGTGCGATTTCTACAGGCGCATTTTCAGTAGGATCTGAAGAAGTAGGTTCTGGACAAATCTATGCTCACTTTGCAGGTAACCCCTCTTATCTTAAGGGAAATATTTATGCAGGTCTTTATGATGGCTCTTCTAAAATGAATATCTCCTTCTCTAGTGCTTCCTCTATGACTGGTGACATCGATGTCCAAGGTAATGGCACTCACACCATCACCTTTGATCAAGCTAGCTTCATCGGAAGTGTTAAAAACTCTAGCACAGACAATAATGGCGCAAAAAACAAAGGCATCAACACCACCATCACCTTCAAAAACACAGCAGGAAGAACTTTTGGAGATGGCACAAATGACATCGTTGCTAGCACTTTCAAAGGAGTGATCAATGGAGTCTTTGATGTTTCTACCAACACCTCTGCAAACATCAAAGGAGGCAACAATGGCGATAAAGGTTTCCAAGGCTCTGGAACCAACAATCTCACCTTTGACTTCAGAGGAAATGCAAAGAGTGGTTTGAAGGATAACAAAGCCAAGCAATTCGCCCTTGGTGGAGGAAATGCAAACTCTGTCTACACTCTCAACGCCTTCACAAAGCAAGGAGAGACTGAACTGGATCTAAGCTCTCTAGGCTCTGGACAAGCTCAACAACGAACAGAGAACAAGACCACTCTCTTTTCAAAAATCAAAGATGCAGGCATCAATATCCAAACCACCAATGGATCCAAACTCCAAGGAACCCTCCTCTTCACAAACACCAATATCAAAGTGAGCAATAATAGTGGTGGAGATAATGCTCTCTTTGCAAAAGCACAAAACATTGATTCTAGCTTCAATGGCAACAACGGCCTCACCCTCGCAGCAATGTTTGGAAATGCAAGCTGGGATGACAAAAACAAAGATGGCTATATCACCCAAGATGAAATCACTGCAAACTCTAATGGAACGACTTACAAACTCACAGGAGCAAATGGAAGTGATAGCTCAAGTGGCGATACAAACAATGGCAAAGACGATAAAACCTCCACAGGTAACATTGGAAAAGCAAATGACAATATCAAGAAGAGAATTGGCTTTATCTTTGCAAGTGGAGAAGCAAGTAATGGCTATGTCTTTGGAGGAGAGAAGCAAGGCTATAGTGGAACTATCTCAGGGGGAACAAATGATAGCAAATACTACTTTGCCAATGCTGGTTTTCTCAATAGAAGCCAAGTCGAAGATGCAA
>CAUWEE010000267.1:0-1685 GCA_963557095.1 uncultured Helicobacter sp.
TAGCTTAAACTTATGCTTTCTAGTTCATTTAGATTCTTCTTTTTTCCGCGTGTGGAGATGAGAATAGGAGTCCCGCTGAAATCAAAATGTTGTCTTAAGAAATTGATAAGGTAGCGCCTGTAGCTAAAGTGTAGCGCTTTGGGGCGGTTCATAACAAGTGCAATTTGAGGAGGGCAGCTTGCATACTGAGTTGCATAGTAGATTCTCACGATTTTGCCATGATCGCTTGGGAGTTGATGGCGCTTGGTGGCTTCGCTAATGATCTCATTGAGCTTAGAGGTAGGAATGCGTCTTGAGTAGTTTGCATAAGTCTCTAAGATTTTTTCCTTGATGTTTTGGATATGTCGTCCATTTTTTGCACTTGCTGTAACAAATGGAGCGTATTCTAAAAATTTAAATTTTCTTTTGTATTCTGCTTTGATTGTTTCAAAATTTTCTAGCCTAATATCCCATTTGTTGAGCACAACAATCACACCCAAAGAAAACTTATCTATAAGAGAGCTAATGCGTTCATCAAGTTCGACAAAGCCTTCGCTCACATCAAGCACAAGTAGGGCGATATCGCTTTTTTCTAACACTTTTTGAGTGCGATCAAGGGCATATTTTTCAATCCCTTCAATTTTGCTTCTGCGTCTAATTCCTGCAGTATCAACAAAGTGGATTTTGTGATCATTGAATTCCATTTCTTCATCAACAGGATCGATTGTTGTCCCAGCAACATTACTTACAACGCTTCTTTCGCTCCCCAAAAGCGCGTTTAAAAGCGAGCTTTTCCCGACATTGACACGGCCGATAATCCCTACATGAATTGTTGGCAAAGCTTCTTCTTGTGCTTCTTGTGAATTGGGAGTAAGAAGAAAATCTTCTAGACTCTCCTCAGAATCTGTGATGATTTTTTGTAGATCAAGGATTGAGAGAATAGAGTGCTTGAGTGCCAAGATCCCGCGATTATGGCTCACAGAAATCATAAAGCTCTCTTTTGCCCCAAAGTTTGCAAATTCCCATCCAGCTTGTTTTTCTCTGTCATTGTCAATTTTATTGATGACAAGAATGCAAGATTTTGAAATTTTTTGCAGCGCAAAAAATAAATCCCGATCCTCCTCTTGAGGAAGCATCTTTCCATCTACCATATAGAGAACCAAATCTACTTCTTGCGCAGTTTTAAGGCTTAGTTCTTTGACTTTGCTAAAGAGTTCTGAGCTTTCATCGATCCCTCCTGTATCTAGGATCTCAATGATATTTCCATCAAAATCTGCAAGAGAAGAATTTACATCTCTTGTTGTTCCAGCAAGATCTGAAGTGATGGCTTTTCTGTATTTTAAGAATCGATTAAAAAGAGAACTTTTGCCGACATTGGGCCTTCCTAAAATCGCTATTTTTTTCATACATCTCACTTTGGAATGTTTTTGGTTAGAATTTTAGGATAAAAATAATGAAATAAACCGCACAAGGGGCAAAAATGCGTTTAGCTTGGCTTTGTTTTTTATTTCTTTTTTTGAATGCTGATGTGCAAAAAGCGCAAATTGTTCAAACCTATATATATCAGATTCAAAAAGGGGATTTCAAGCAAGAGCTCAAGAATGGAGAAGTGCAGCTTATTGTTCGGTCTAAGTCGCTTTTGGAGTTTATGACCTCCAATCATCCAAAAGATAAGATCGAAAAGCAAGTTGTGAGGTTTAATGATG
>CAUWEE010000268.1:0-1654 GCA_963557095.1 uncultured Helicobacter sp.
TAAAGGAAGCAAAATGAAAGTTAAAGATAGCAATGGGAATGATTTGTCTGCTGGTGATAGTGTTCAGGTTATTAAAGATTTGAAAGTCAAGGGATCTTCACTTAATCTCAAAAGGGGGACGATTGTCAAAAATATTCGTCTTACAAATAAAGAAGATGAGATTGAAGGAAAAGTTGATAAAGCTGGAGTTATCGTGCTTAAAACTTGTTTTTTGAAGAAAGTGTAAGGGGAAGGAGAAGGGATTGCCTCAAATCATCGTCGTGGGATATGATGAGTATGATTTTGTAAGCAGCCTCATTGTTGGAGAGATTGAATTTTTAGATTGCGAACTTGATTTAGAAAAATTTGATTCTCTTGTTTTTACTTCCAAAAATGCCATCAGGGCACTTGATTATAATGCACAGCGATATTTGCATATGAATTTGTGGAGGCAAATGCCAAGTTTTGTGATTGGAGCAGGAAGCAAGAAGGTGCTAGAGGATTTGGGTGGAAGCTTTGCATCAATGCCTTCAGATTTTCATGGATATTCTATGATTGAAGCTCTTATTTCTCTGCTTCAAAATAGATCCCCCCTTTATCTTAGGGCTGAGCATATTGTTTCAAATTTGGATAAGGAATTGTTGCAGAAGCACATCGCTCTTTGCTCTGAAGTGATTTATAGAAATCGTTTAAATCATAGCCTTTCATCGCAGCAAAAACCCAAGCAGGGTAGCATTCTTCTTTTTACAGCACCTAGTGCTTATCGTTTTTTTTGTCAGCTATTTGAGTGGGATGAGAGCTATGTTGCTTTTGCATTGGGAAAAACAACTTTTAATTCTTTTGATTCTGGAATTCAAAAATTGATCTCCCCATTTCAGGAAATTAGAAAGACTGTTTTGTATTTAAAAAGTCAATATGGATTAGAGTAAAACATAGTAAAATGCTAGGCAATGACGCGCCTTGTTTTGCGAAGTGTGTTGATTTTATATAAAGGAAGATGAAATGAAAAAGTTTTTAATTAGTTCAATTGCTGCTGGGATGCTTTGTGCAACTGCACTAAATGCGGAGGTTTATGCAACTGTTAATGGTCAAAAAATTACAGATAAGGATATGGAGTTTTTCAAGCAAGTTATCCCTGGATTTGATTTCACTAAGCTTTCTAAGCAAGACAAAGAAATGGCAGTTACTCAATTGATTGAAAGAAAATTAGCTCTTCTTGCTGCAAAAAAAGATGGCATTGAGAAAGAAAAGGAATACAAGGAAGCTTTATCAACCATTGGAAATAATTTGGCGATTGACTTGTGGGTGAAGAAACAGCAGAAAAAATTTGCATCACAGGTAACTGTTAGCGAAGAAGATGCGAAGAAATTTTATGATTCCAATTTAAATTTATTCATCGAGCAACAAGCTCAGGCACGAATGATTGTTGTCAAGACGAAAGAAGAGGCTGAAAAGATTATTTCTCAACTCAAAGGAAAAAAAGGTGAAGCTCTTCTTAAAGAGTTTATTCAAATTGCCAACAAAGACTCCATTGATCCAGGTGTTAAAAAAAGTCAAAATGGTGGAGATCTCGGGACGGTTAATCGCAACCAAATGCTTCCACAATTTACCGAAGTTGTTTTTGGCTTGAAGCCTGGAAGCATCACAACAACACCCATTCAAACAGAAGCTGGAT
>CAUWEE010000269.1:0-1653 GCA_963557095.1 uncultured Helicobacter sp.
CATTGTTTGGGATACTTTTTGCACCTTAAATGGCTTTCTCCCCAAAAGAGAAAAACTAAGATCATCAAATTTAATCTTGTCGTTTTCAAAAGCAAGCTCCACTAAAAAAACTTCTCCATTTGGATAAGTTTTGAAATCAAGACTACTTACATAGGTGCTAAAGGCTACAAGAGCGGTTTTCCCATTTTCAATCAATTCTGATTTTCGTGTTAATTGCAGTCTTTTTTCTTCATAAAAATTTTTTGAAAACCTAGGGCTTGATAGATTGCTGCAAGCCAACAAAAATAGTGCAATAAGAAATCCAAAAATGCGCACTTTGCCATACCTCTAAAATAAAACGGATTTTAACACACTCTAAGTTTTATAACTTTGTTAGAATTGCTGACTAAAAAGGGAGCTTGTTATGCGTCATCTAATCCACACCAACGATTTGAGCGAGCAAGAAATTCTAGGTATTCTACAAGAGGCACAAAATTACAAAAAAGGCAACAAAAGTCAAAGCCTGCAAAATAAAAAAATCATCACCACTTTTTTTGAAAATTCCACAAGAACATTGAGCAGCTTTGAGATTGCAGTCAAAAACTTGGGAGGCGAAGTTATTCGCCTTGATGTGTCCAAGAGCTCAACATCCAAGGGGGAAACACTTAGAGATACAGCAGCTAATCTCAATGCGATGAATCCTGATGCTATTGTAATGCGCCACAGTAGAGCTGGTGCAGGCTATTTCCTCATCCCCAAAGTTTCTTGTCCAATCATTAATGGGGGAGATGGGGCGCATTCTCATCCCACTCAAGCTCTTTTGGATTTGATGACACTCAAAGAACATTTCACTTCACTTGAAGGTAAAAAAATTGCCATTATCGGGGATATCAAAAACTCAAGAGTTGCCAATAGCAATATCGCTCTTCTCCCTCGATTTGGTGCAGAGATTTTACTTGTCGCACCCCCTCATTTTTTGCCTCCTACCTCTTTACCTTTTACTTATAAACTTGATGAAGCCATTGAAACTTGCGATGTTTTAATGAGTCTAAGAACACAGACAGAAAGGCATTCCATTCAAACTTATGGGAGTTTGCAAGATTATGCACAAGATTTTTGCATCACACAAGAAAGAATCAAAGACAAAAAACTCCTCATTCTTCATCCAGGACCCGTTCATCGAAATATTGACATCTCTGATTATGTTTTGGATGATCCGCGTTGCAAAGTTTTAGATCAAGTGCAAAATGGTGTTTTCATCCGTATGGCGGTGATGAATTTTTTCATCAATCAATGCTAAATTTTGCTCAAAAAGCAAAGGTGCTTCCGATTTTAAACCCAAAATTTGTAGGCATCGCAAGCTTTGATCCCTCTTTCTTTGCAAAATTAAATCCCATCTCTCCCACTACATCCAAAATCCCAAATACATTAAATCCTGCACTTATTCTTGAATCTCCAAAGTTAAGCACATCTGTCCCAAACCCTAATCTAAAATCAACAAAATTGTAATCCCCCATAAAGCCCAATCCCACATAATGACTCTTTGGACTAAACTCTGAAAAACTTTGAGGGAGCAAATCCGCATCCATCGTCACTGTATAGCGTTCAAGAAAATCATAGGTTAAACCCATCCTTAAAGATGGGCTAAGCTTAAGCTTTCTTCCAAATCCATCA
>CAUWEE010000270.1:0-1652 GCA_963557095.1 uncultured Helicobacter sp.
TGATGCAATTATTTTAGGAATCATTGAAGGCATTACAGAATTTCTCCCCATTTCATCCACTGGGCATATGATCTTGGCTGCAAAGATAATGAACTTAACTCAAAGCGATTTTTTGAAAACCTTTGAAGTTGCCATTCAATTTGGCTCCATTCTTGCCGTTGTTGTTCTCTTCTATCACAAACTCACTCAAAGCCTTGGAATCTGGCTTAAGCTTCTTATTGGTTTTATCCCCACAGGCCTACTTGGACTAAGCCTCTATCCTCTTATCAAACAGGCTTTTAGTCCTTACATCGTGGCTTATATGCTTATTTTTGGAGGGATTGTCTTTCTTCTTGTTGAACGCTTTTATAAAGCAGGGCAAAAGATAGATGATCCACAAGAGATCAGCTATCAAAAAGCAGTTTTGATAGGACTTTTTCAAGCCTTGGCGATGATTCCTGGCACCTCAAGAAGCGGCTCAACGATTGTTGGCGGACTTTTGCTTGGCCTTAGCCGCAAGTGTGCTGCGGAATTTAGCTTCCTTCTTGCCATCCCTACGATGTTTGCAGCAACACTCTATGATCTTTACAAAAACTATGAGCTTCTCACAAGCAACAATCTAGGATTGCTAGCCCTTGGCTCTTTGGTTGCCTTTATCACTGCTCTATGCGTCATTAAGCTTTTTTTGCGTTTCATTGGCTCTTTTGGCTATACATTTTTTGGCATCTATCGCATCCTCTTGGGTGCTATCTTTTTGCTCTTTGTGCTCTAAGCCTTCAAGGCAAATCAAAGAGCAAGACTTCAAGCTCTTGTCCCAAAGACCCACTTGCAAGCAGTCTTATGCTTTGCTCCTGCTCAACCATCAAGCCATCTGAAACCTTAAGAGCAACACGACTTTTGGAGGATAAAACCTCTAGCTCCCCTCTAATCACTTGAAGATAAAGTCTGCGCCCCTTCTCAATCTCAAAAATCTCTTCTTGAAAGTTTTGATACCTCCACAAAAACATATCTTGATAAACCTTAAACGAGCCCTCTTTGCCATCAGGAGAGAGAATTAATGAGGGATTAGAATCAAAGGCTTTTTGTTCATAACGAGGCTTTAAGCCCAACTGATTAGCTTGTATCCAAATTTGATAGAAGTGCAGCTCTTCTGTATGAGAGGCATTAAACTCTGAGTGCCTAATCCCACTTCCTGCACTCATAATCTGAAATTCTCCTTTTGATAGCACTTTTTCATAGCCCATGCTATCGCGATGCATCATACTTCCACTCAAAACATAACTTAAGATTTCCATATCTTTATGAGAATGCGCACCAAATCCTTGATCAGGAAGCACCCTATCCTCATTGATCACGCGCAAAACGCTAAAACCCATAAACCTAGGATCATAATATTCACCAAAGGAAAAACTATGACTTGTCTTAAGCCACACATAATCAAAACTCCCTCTCTCGTCTGCCTTTCTTATAGCTAACATCCTTGTCTCCTTTTTTAAGCCAATACTAGTGCCTACTCTTTATCCTTCTGCTAATCCCTACAAAATCAGTCCAAGTCATCAAGATGAAATGAGTATTTTTCTCTCACTTTCAAGTTTCTTGCCCCATTTGTCTTCTCTTTTTTCCTCATAGCTTTGGTTACAATCCCAATCAAAGCCTTATTTGTAAATAGGAGT
>CAUWEE010000271.1:0-1651 GCA_963557095.1 uncultured Helicobacter sp.
AATTAAACCCTGCTCTGCGCGTTTGGAGATAATATACTGCTCCCCAATAAGGATGAAGAATACCATTGAGCCACCAAGCATCCCTATCTACAACAGGTCCGCGTCGCACTTTTCGTTGATAGTTTTTGCCCAATTCCTTGATGTCTTCCTTGTTCCAATTTGTCACAGATTCGGGCATCAAAAACAAAAGTCCTGCTCCAGCAATCGAGCCTCCAACAGTAAGAACAAGGCTTGTTCCCAGATAGCCCCATGTTGAAGAGGGAATATATACAGGAGTTTCAAGAAGGCCAGGAATCGTTTTTTTGGAGGAGGGGGAAAGTGCAGACTCTGCTTCATTTGATTTTAATGCTGATGGAGAAAGTGCCAAACAAAACACTCCTATAAAAATAGAAAAAAATCCCTTAATTTTAGTGCTACTCAAAATATTCCCTTGTTCTTTGTGATATAAAATTGATTGTAAATATCAGTTAAATCGTATATTTAAGATTTTAGTAAGTTTTTTATCTAAAGTCAAAATTGCTGATGTAGCAAATTATTTGGGATGTAAATATTTGGAGGTTTTTTTGAAGAAATATTCCTTTTTGAGTTTGATTTTTTTGGCTTTGGGAAAAGCACAAGAAGAATTCTCTTCCAACTTGGACACCTCTATTCAGCCTCAATCATCCTCTAAAACTCCGCAAGAGTTATCCCCCCCCCCCATTTCTTCAGAGAACAAAAAGCCTACATTGATCTATGGTTTTGATTTTGATTTCTTTGCAGATAACCTTGAGAATTCTTCCCCATTTTGGGATACAAGGACAATTATTAGCACACGATTGATGCCTGAAATTGGAGTGAATTTTTTTGGACAGAATCTCCGCATTGGGGGCTATTTTACCCTTGATATGGGAGAAAAATATCCTCAAAAATGGGGAACGACGCTTTCTTATGATTTTAAAAGCAAGGAATTTTCTGGATTTTTTGGAATCTTCTCCAAGAAATACAGAATTGGTCAATACCCACTAATGTTTTTCCGCAATGATTATGATTATTTTCACCCACTCATCAATGGAGCAATGTTTCAATATCAAACAAATCAAGACAATACAGCGCTTAAACACTCACTTGAAGCAGAATTGATTTTGGACTGGTATGGGGGAGATTTGAAGAAACGCATTGATGAATTTTTGGTGCAGGGATCTCTCAAACAGAGTTTCTGGAATAAACTCCTCTTTTGGGGCACTTCATTTGTTTTGTATCACACCAAAAATGATGAGTTTCTTAATCTTGATGGACACAATTTTGATACCTATCTGCTCGATCGTCTCTATTATCAAGCCTATTTAGGAGGTAATCTCACGCATCTTACACCTTCGCTAGATAATCTCTCTTTTCAATTTGGCATACTTTCTTCGCTTGAGAGAAAAAGACGGCTTTCTACTGGGCTTGATCCCTTTTCAAACCAATTTGGTTGGCAATTTGAAAGCGATATTGCATTCAGAGGCTTTGGAATCAATAATCACTTGTATTGGGGAGATAAGCAATACAAATACTTTCATCAATATGGGGAAGATTTTTATGCAGGTCTCCCCTTCTATCAAAATACACTTTATAATCGAACAGAGTTTTACTATTCCTATCAAACATCTTATTTGAAAGTCAAGGCTAGTCT
>CAUWEE010000272.1:0-1635 GCA_963557095.1 uncultured Helicobacter sp.
TTTTCAATAATGCGAGTCGTCTTATTGGATGCTTGCAAAGAAAGAGAAAGCAAAAATACGATAAAGAGGATTCTTTTAAACATGGAGACAATCCTAAATAATGTGCTAAATCTTAGAGAAAATAGAGGAAATACATGGTATGCCCAGAGGGATTCAAACCCCCGACCTACAGGACCGCAACCTGTTGCTCTATTCAGCTGAGCTATGGACACATTCAAAATTAAAAAGCGCTATTATAATCAAACACCTAGCAATTTGAAACAAAAAAGTTGAAAAATACACTAGAATTTGTTTCTCTCTATTGGAACAAAGCCTTGCAAAAATGGAGAGAAAATTTTAAACAAGATTGGTGGTGATTTTTATGCCAGGCATTAAAATGCGTGAAAACGAATCGTTTGACGAAGGTTATAGAAAATTCAAAAAACAAGCAGATCGCAATTTGGTCGTTACTGAATGTCGAGCTAGACGATTTTTTGAATCTAATACCGAAAAACGAAAGAAACAAAAATTTAACGCGAAGAAAAAAATGCTTAAGCGTCTTTATATGTTGCGACGCTACGAGTCAAGACTATAAAGATTGATTTCTCCCAATTTTTGGGAGATTCCCTCCTAACTTTCTGTATATAATCTTTCCCTTACTAAAAAATCAAATTACTAAAAGGAAGCTTGAATGAAATTCAGTGGAAAAAATGTACTCATCACAGGTGCAAGCCGTGGAATTGGTGTTGAAATCGCAAAAGTTTTAGCAGCTTATGGACTTAAAGTATGGATCAACTATCGTTCAAAACCCGAACTTGCTGATTTACTTAAAGAAGAGATTGAAAAAGATGGAGGGCTTGCCGCAACAATTTGTTTTGATGTCACCGATGAACAAGCCTTTGTGGATGCCATTTCGGCGATTGTAGAATGTGATGGAGAGCTTGCATATTTAGTCAATAATGCAGGAATCACCAACGATAAGCTTGCTTTAAGAATGAAAACAGAAGAATTCACCCGTGTCCTTGAAGCAAACCTAACTTCATGCTTCATTGGTTGCCGTGAAGCATTAAAAATTATGAGCAAACAACGCAGCGGCTCTGTTGTGAACATCGCTTCAATCGTTGGGGAAAGAGGAAATGCTGGACAAACAAATTATTCTGCAAGCAAAGGAGGTGTCATTGCAATGACTAAATCTTTTGCTTACGAAGGAGCGAGTCGCAATGTAAGATTTAACTCTATCACTCCTGGCTTTATTCAAACGGATATGACAGAATCGCTAAAGCAAGAAATTAAAGATCTCTATCTCAAAACAATACCTCTTGGCAGACTTGGCTCTCCTAAAGAAATTGCAGAAAGTGTTGCATTCCTATTAAGCGATAGTGCTTCCTATATCACAGGGGAAACCTTAAAAGTTAATGGTGGGCTTTATATGTAAATCACAAAATGCGGAATTTTGAAGATTTTCTGTTAGAATTCCGCACTTAATCCTATTTTTATAAGATTGAACCAAAAGCATAAAAGGAGAAAAATATGGCCATTTTTGATGATGTAAAAGCTGTTGTAGTAGAGCAATTGAGTGTAAATGCCGATGATGTAAAACTTGAGTCAAAGTTTGTTGATGATTTAAATGCAGACTCTTTGGATGTTGTTGAACTA
>CAUWEE010000273.1:0-1632 GCA_963557095.1 uncultured Helicobacter sp.
AAAGATCCATCCAAAAAATTTAGAGAAAAACTTTGAGCACACTAAGTTTTGAATATTTTTGAAAACAAAAGTGTGCAAAGAATTAGAACTCTATTTTGATAGAATTCTTAAAATTTCAGTTCAAGAGGTTTTATGGTTTTGAGATCAACAACGACAGAACAATTTCCTTGCGAAAAAAAATCTTCTTTTGTGCAGAAAATGGAAAAAGAAGAAGAATTGCTTAAAAAAAATCAAGATTTTTATCATCTTTTTCTTCAGGCGCAAAAAGATGAAGATTTGCAAAAGATTGAAAGGTGGCTACTTAGATGAGTGAATTGCGCGATATGGTTCTAGAAACTTTATCTCAAATTGATTCAAAACAAGAGAGCGATATTGCTTCATATCAAAAGACTATGCAAGAGTTGCAAGCAAACGATCGCGATGCCCTGTCAGCTTCCTTGATTGATGAGAGAGAGTTTTTGAGCGCACAGAGAGAAAAGTTGTTGCTTTTATTCAAAGGTTTACTTTCTCCAGATGTCAAAGATTTGGAGAAAAAATTGGAGCTTACCTTGAGGTATCTACAATTTCAACTTTCAGAAATTGATAAGAGATTGGACGAGATATAAAAGTAAATGTTTTTTAAATAGTTCTAGATTATAATCTACCCCGTCTTTTAGATAGACTAAAAGACATAGTGATTTAGTTACAAAATTCTCTCCGAAATTTCTTTATATTCCTTTGTGTATAGCTGGGGTTTCTCCCCCAGCTTTTTCTCTAATTGTTTTTGCAGCGATTATGATTTTTTAATTTAATTTTCTTTGGCTATGATTCGTAGGAATTTAAGCTTAAAAACAAAGGCGGATTTATGCTAGAGATATTGATGATTGAAGATGATATTGAGTTGGCAGAACTTTTGACAGAATACCTTAAAAAGCACGATATGCATGTAACTAGCTATGATGAGCCATATACTGGCATCAGCGCCGTTAATGCAAAAAAGTTTGATTTGCTTTTGCTTGATTTAACCTTGCCAAATCTTGATGGTTTAGAAGTTTGTCAAAGAATTGTTAAGCAAAAAGATATTCCCATTATTATTTCTTCTGCACGCAATGATATTTCTGACAAAACAAAAGCTTTAGAATTTGGGGCAGATGATTATATTCCCAAACCTTATGATCCTCAAGAGCTTGTTGCAAGGATTCATGCTGTGCTTAGGCGTTACAATGCAAAGAGTCACGAAGAACAACAAAAAAAGCTGCATAAAGAAGTTTTTGAAGTTCGGCCTGAAGGAAGAGAGATTGTATTCAAAGGAAAAAGATTAGATCTTACGAAGGCAGAATATGAGATTATGACTTTGCTTTTGAGCAAGGTTGGACAAGTTTTTTCTAGAGAAACTATTGCGATTGAGACAAAATCAATTAACCCTGAAAGTTCCAATAAAAGTATTGATGTGATCATTGGGCGATTGAGGGCAAAGATTGAGCAGAATCCAAAAACTCCAGAATATATTATTTCTGTGCGAGGTGTGGGATATAAGATTGAGATTCCTTAAATAATGCTCCGTAAATTTTTACTTGATAGTTCGATTTTTTTCAAAATCACGAGCTTATTTTTATTTGCTCTTTTGAGTTTTTTGGGCTTTTCTTTTTATTT
>CAUWEE010000274.1:0-1619 GCA_963557095.1 uncultured Helicobacter sp.
TTGTGTATTCAGCCCTTGCTTCTTGGATACTTAGGCATAGAGCCAAAGAGCTTGCTACTAAGAATTTGAAAGAAGTTTTGTGTCTTGCTTTGTTTGAATATTCCATGATTTTTCCTTTTGCTATTTTTGAGAGCTTACAAAAGCCCTTCTAAAGGGAATTTCACTTGCAAGATGGTGGATTAGATCCATAAGCTAGGATAGTAGTAAAGTTTTTATTAACTTTATTGTTAAATGTTTTGGCTTGATTTAAATCTTTTGAGGTTTTTGCATAAATGGATTAAAAACTCTTTTTGAGAAGATTTACTTCAAGAGCAAAGTGATCTGCCTCCACTCTACACCCTACTTAGTGGAGAATTAAATGTTGCTTTGGCAAGAGATTCAAGTATTCAAACTCCAAAAGATTGGGATTTGTTGCAAGAGGAAGAAGAACAAGAATAAAGATGATTTTTGTGTATAATCCAAACAAACCAAGGCAGTAACCCTCTAAGTCTTTTTTTAGAATTCCTTCAGAAAAACTGAAGACTCTAGAATAGGCGATTATCATAGCTGAGAGTGGCGATCCCTTGGCTTCGTCTTCCAAAAAGGGATTCAGTGTTCTATTCACAAAGAAATAAAAAAGTTGCCGTAATTGTTGATGGATCTTTTTTTAGAAAACGATACTTTAAATATTATAAAAAGTCTTATTCTGATGTAGACCCAAAGGTTTTTGCAAAAGCTATTCACACGCATTCATTAAAGCATATTCAAAAAGACAAAGGAGAAGAGCTTTACAGGATTTATTATTATGATTGTCATCCTTTTGATGAAAAAGCCCACTATCCAAATTCACAAGGGAAAAGAATCTATAAATCAAATGAAACAGAAACTTTTAAGTTTCAAACGAAGCTTTATGAAGAGCTTGTCGATCTCCCCTCCTTTGCCTTAAGATATGGTTATCTTGATTCAAAGAATGCTTATTGGGACATTGTGAAAGAAAAGAAACAAGATGTATTAAGAGGAAAAATCAGAATTGAAGATCTGCAAGATCAAGATTTCATTTACACAACAAAACAAAAAGGAGTGGATATTAAAATTGGCATTGATATAGCAAGTCTATCGATTAAAAGATTGGTGGAAAAGATAGTCTTAATTACAGGAGATAGTGATTTTATTCCAGCAATTAAACTTGCTAGAACTGAGGGAGTCCAAGTTGTTCTTGATCCAATGGAAAATGATATTACGCGAGATATGAGAGAAAATATTGACTTTCTCTCAACAAAGCTACTCAACTTTAAAAAATAATCAACAATGTCACAAATCAATCGATATTTTCCCTTGCGATACCTCCCAATATCCAATATTTTGAAAATTCTCCTTGCAAGGCCTTCCCAAAGATCTTGATTTTCAAGTTTCCCAAGTTTTTTTGACAAGCTTTCCAATTTATTCTTGAGTTTGAAAATTTAGCTTCTTTAGTTTCTTTCTATAGCATCTATAGTATATTCAAAGATCATAATGCATTAAAACGCTCACCATACCTAGTTTTAACAAAAACACATTGGCAGCTAGAGAGCTCTCTCCTTTGCTTTATCTTCCTCTTTTTAAATCATTGCCCCCCTTTTTTTTATTTACTTTGCCCCCCT
>CAUWEE010000275.1:0-1616 GCA_963557095.1 uncultured Helicobacter sp.
TTTAAGCTGTGCATAGTAATAAAATCCTTTAGCATTTGCCAAAGCTCCATAGATTCCACCCTCAAAATCCTGTGTCATATCATTAACATCACTCTTAAAAACTCTGCTATAAGTGAAATTGCCTCCTACATATGCCACCCAATCTCCAAAATTAAATCCAAAATCTCCACCAGCTTCAAAAGCAAATGCCGAAAAAATATCAAGCTCTGCACAAACCCCCATCCCTGCATTGGTGTGTGCCCATACTCCTCCTCTATCATAGCCCTTTCGCAATGTTCCTAGGCGTTTGCTAATCTGTCCAAGATTATAAAAATGCAAACCATAAGCAACGCCATAGAGTTCAAGTGCCTTCACTGCTTCCTCTGTATTGACGCTAAATTTTGGCTTCTCTACAGTATTGATCACATAATTATAGATTCCATAAGTAGAACTATCTCTACGATGAATCCTTGTTACAACATCATCAAACCCCATCTTGACCCTACTCTGCACGACTTCAGGAGCTCCTGAAGAATACCCAGGACTATGATCAACCTTGAGATCCCGACCCAAAGAAGCAATGACAATCTCTTTGGCTTGCTTTGGAGGCTGTTTCAAATCACTTGGATGATAAAAGATTTCAAAAACCACATTTTCATACCTTCCATCAGCTTTGGGAATATTGATCCTATCTGCAATACCCTCATAAGGATTGGCATAAAGCCCAACAATGATCTCTATTGTATGAGAAGAATTATTGCGATAATTTGCAATCTCAAGAGTCCTGTTCTCTTTGCGAGATTGCACACCCACATCCCCATAAGCACCGCTAAGATCAATCAAATTACCCCCAACACCCCAACTATTCATCCCTATCTCCAAGCTATCGATTTTCCCACCATTGCCATCCAAGATCAATCGTGCGCGATCTTCCATTACAAGATCAATCTTTGATCCCACTTCGCTATGAAAAATTTCTCCACTCCCCTCTAAGCGGACTTGAAACGATGATCCATCAAGATTAAGTGCAATTGTTCCGCCACCTGTTGCATAAAGACCATAAGCCTGCCCTAGCGGAGCAGTAATAGAATCAAATTTCAAAACCCCACCTTGAGTCAAAGAAAGTGTAGAAGCTCCAGAATCCACATAGTGTCCATAGGCATTACTGCCTTCTGCGATGATGGAAGAGAAAAACATTTGACGCTTTGCAGGATGAATCGCATCTGTTTTTGTATTGAGATTTAAAGCTCCTTTAATCCCATAAGCTCCGCTCTTCCCGCGAATAGAATCAAATCCGATCACCCCACTTGAGAGAGTGATTGTATTGTTGCCTGAAGCATTGTGAATTCCAATAGCCTCTCCATTGGAGCTTGCAATCAAGTCAAAGTGCAACTCTCCTCCATAGTGATTGAAAAAATTATCTTCCAAGACATAATTTGAATCCTGATTGTAGATACCATAAGCTCCATTTATGCCCAAGATTTTTTGGAAATAAATCTTTGAATTTCGAAACCTAAAGTTTGAAGTCTGTGGCATCGCATCAGAAATCCCATAAGCACTATCTCCTTGGATTGCACCAAAGCTGACCAAGGAAGCTTTATCACTCATTTCCTCATTTTGCAGGACGAAATCCTCAC
>CAUWEE010000276.1:0-1612 GCA_963557095.1 uncultured Helicobacter sp.
AAGAGAGAAAAGAATCCAAGCTTGTATAGTCTGCTCTATTTTCTTGTGTGTAGTTTGGAGTAGAAGCAAAGGCTAAAGCTTGGGAGAGAAGAGCTTCCTCACGAGAGAGAATGATGTCTTGGGTGGAGTAGTGGGGGAGATTTCCTTCAATCTCCCAAGTTCTTACAAGTCGATCATAGACATAATAGTCATCTTTAAAAACCCAATCATAATAATCCGCTTTTTTCCTCTCATAAAAATATGCTTTGAGTTTCACTCCTTCGTTTTTAAACTGCTCTTTTGTCTCAAAGACAGCTTTAGCTCCTGCTGTGAAATGTCCCATATCATTAGTGATGTTTGTAGCTTTGATGGTGAGATTTCCTCCTGATTGGATAATGGCTGGGGAGAAGTTTGAGATGCGTTGCTCAACAGTCCAATCATCCTCAACATATCTTCCACCCCACATAAAGTCCGTATCGTGATTGTGTTGAGTAATCACATTTTCAATCTCATACCTCGACTTATTCTTCACTTGATTAGCAGTAATAGAGATATCCCCCTTGGCAGAGAGTATTGAGCCATTGTGCAACTCTTTGGCTCTAATCTTAAGATCAGAGCTAGAGAGAAGTGAAGAAGCAGTAGTATCTTTGTCTAGTGTGCTTGTGCCATTTTCTGGAGTAGAGAGAGTTACAATCCCATTAACATCAATGACAAATCCCCCATCTCCTTCTTCTTTGCTTCCTATTGTTGCCATAGAGCCTGAGTTCCTCACTCCTACTCCTTCTTCTGTAGCAACTAGATAGATACTCTTAGCCACTACAGAGCCCAAATGGGCTACATCAAGAGCTAGAGCTTTTTGTTCCTCCCCACCTTCACCCCTCGTCGTGATCGTTTCATAGAGCAATAAAGAAGCATCACTTTGCTTATTGACATCAAAGAAGACTTTATTCTTTCCTAGAATCAATTGCAAATCTTGAGCGAGGAGATTCCCCTTCACAGAGACACTCTTAGCAATAAGATTAAGCTTAGCCACATTACTTGCATTGAGAGCTTCAATATTGATATGCCCTCTCTCTGTCATCATCGTGAGGGTTTTTCTGATATCTTGAGAGTTTGCCACCCTCTCTATTTCTGCTTGAGAGATCACTCCTGTGGAGAGGGTGAAAGATTGAGCATTGAGCACCCCACAAGCCTTGCAAGTGATGCCATTGGGATTGGCAATGATTAAATCAGCTCTTTTTCCTGCAATTTCCATTACCCCTAGAAGTGAAGAAGGATTTGAGCCTGTGACTTGATTGAGGATCAAAGAAGCTTCTTGAGTGAGATTGGAGTTTCCTTGGATATAGCCTGCAAGAGTAGTATTGACAAAGAGATCTTTAGAGTTATTAAAGATAAGTCCTTCTACACCAACATTAAAATCAGTGAAATAGTTGTTTGAGATTCCTGCTTTGTTGGCATCTGCAATCTCTACAATAGGGACAGCATTATTGGCTTGAGTGAGTCTAGGAGCATTGCCTCCTTTATGACGCAGAGCATCTAGAGCAATAGGAGAGGGGCTGATGTGGGATTGATAGCTGATGTCGATGGCAAAGATTTGAGAAGAAGATAAAAGAATAGAGAGAGCAAGAGAGAT
>CAUWEE010000277.1:0-1611 GCA_963557095.1 uncultured Helicobacter sp.
AAGAGGATTTGTTGTGAAATCTCTGGACTTGTGAGGTATTGGATCAGAGAAAGCAAAGAATGAAATAAAAATAAGGATGCAATCCCAACTAAAACTAGCATGGAAGAGCCAAAATGAGCCAAAGCAGCGAAGCCTAAAAGGATAAGTCCAGCCAGAAATGCCATCAAAAATGCTCCTAATGGAACAGCAATAGTGAGTGGAAGCCCAAAGCTCCCAAAGGCAATCACAAGCGAAGCTCCAAAACCAGCAGCAGCAGCGATACCAAGAGTATATGGACTTGCCATAGGATTGTTGAGCAAGGTTTGAATCTCTGCTCCTCCTACTCCCAAAATTGACCCAACAACAAGAGCCATTAGAGCCATAGGCAAACGCAACTCATTGACGATGGTGCGCGTTGTGGAATCTATTTGAAGATTTAAAAAGGGTTCAAAAAGCGTTTCTACTACTTCTTTAATAGACAATAGAGCAGGACCTGTGGCGATGTCAAAGACTAAGGAGATAAAAGTTAAAAACAGAAAAAATAGCAATACAAAGAGGCGTCTAAGCTCCCTTTGGCGATGATCTTGTAGGCTTTGGTGTATGCTTTGCATTATTGTGCCTGTATTCCAAAGGTGCCTTCGGGGACGATAGGCAGATACAGTCTATGAAATTCCAAGTAAGTTTCAATTGGATCAATATCTTCAAAGAGGTCTGGATAAAGTGCCTTTGCAATATACTGCACCATTGCCCCATCAGCTATCGTTCTTGAAGCTCCATTATAGAGACCATAGAGACGACCATTTTTGATGGCGGGAAGTTTATCCCAGCCCGCCCGCTTTTTGTAAGCGCCTAGTCGTCTTTGCACTTCTTGTGCTTGGATACCTACACCCATAACCATTGCCTCCTTGCTCTTGTTTAGCTCTGCCTCGCGTCCAGTGATCATGATCACCTCAGGTCTAGAAACCATGACTTGTTCAGGGTTGATTGGACTCCACTTTTCCACAAAGGGTGCAGCGATATTTTCCCCTCCAGCCAATTCCATCAAAACTCCCCACATATCCTTACCATAGGTGAGTCCTACTTCATTGGGTCCTTTGGCTCCATATTCGATATAAATTTTTGGTCTTGGCCTTTTTGCATCAGCGATTTTCTTTTGGACTCCTTCAATGATCTTTTTGTGAAAACTAACAATTTGCTCTGCGCGATTTTCTTGTCCTGTGATTTGTCCCAGTGCAAGAGTGCTAGTGATATGTCGCTCTAATGTCTCGCTGTTGTAATCTATGACGACAATAGGGATGCCAGATTTTGTAATAGGCTCTAGATCTGCTTCCAAAACCTGATACTGCCAGTCAGCAAGAATCAAAACATCAGGCTTAAGAGAGAGAATTTTTTCGACTGAGAAGCTTCCAACTTGGATTTCTCCAAAATCAGCAATCTCATCCAGTCTTGGGATTTCTTTGATGTAGGCTTGCCAACTTGGAGGGGACCAGTCTTTCCAGACTGATTTGGAAAATCCAACGACATGATCAAAAGCCTTAGGGCCTCCAACAGCTAGAAAATCAGTGTAGTAAAAACTGATTGCGATTCGTTTGGCAGGATATTTTACTTTTGCTTCTCGTCCCAAAACATCTT
>CAUWEE010000278.1:0-1610 GCA_963557095.1 uncultured Helicobacter sp.
ATGAAATTGTAATCTTTGATACTTATGGAATCACTCCAGATTCGCTGAAATACATCACCGAAACCTTAATGATCGATATTAAAGTCCATCCATTTTCCATTGCAAGCGAAATCACAAAGCTCATTCTTAAAGAATATAGAAAAGGCACGCTATGACTTTTAGCTTTATCTCACCAAATCGCAAAATTTTATTTTCTAGCACAACGCGCTCGTGGCTCCTTTGCTTTTTTTGCTCATTTTTGTCCCTTATGTTTGTGTGGAAAATTCTTGATTTTCAAGCAAATAGATTCGAACAACGCTCTCAAGAAATTCAAAAAAACATTATTCAAAAGCAAGATGCACAAAATATCTTTTTGCAGCAACTTAATTTTTTAAATTCTCAACTTCAAGCTCTTCAAGATACACAGAAAGAAAACAGATCTCTCACAACAGCAGTCAAAAATCTTCTTGATCTTATACCTGAGCAGATCACAATCCATTCCATTGCGCTCACTGATCAAGCGCTGACAATTAAGGGCATTACTCCATCAAAAGAGCTCTACACCTTTCTCCTTGAAACTCCACTTAAAGCAATATTCCTTGAGAGCAAGGTTGATTTCTTCGTCCTCCCAAGCGGATGGTATAACTTCGTCTCTGTAAACAAAATCGATCCAAACACACAAGGAGAAAACAATGATTAATCAAAAAGAACATTTGGCCAATTTCATTGTCAAAAATCTAATCTTTGTTTCACTTTTTGTGGTTTTTAGTTTTTATGGGATCTCCTTTCTTCTCCTCCCAAAAATCAATGATTTCAAAGAGCAACAACTCAACTTCAGAGATCAGCAAATTTTAGAAAGTAGAATCAATGAGAAAAATCAACAAATTCAAAATCAAATCCAAGAAAGCAAAAAGCAAAACTATCTGCGTCTCAAATCGCTGCAAACTAGCCTAAACCCTGAAAAAATCCAACTTATAGCCCAAGATTTTTTTCAATCTCCAAATATTGAAGAAGTAGAAAAACAAAATCATGATATTTTCGTCTATACGACTTACAAAATCACAGGACAAAGCACAGGAATAACGACAATTTTTGATTTTATGCATCGACTACAAGAAAAGATTCCAAACTCTAATTTCACTCTTCCCATTATGATCCAAAAGCCAGATCGTCTTAGCAATTCACTCCAACTTACAATCCACCTCAAAATAATCCAACTTCGCACAAAAACTTCTAAAAAGTTTTAACTTTTATGCTAATATGATTGCCTATTGTAATATCAAGTTAAGTAAGGAGAAAAGTTAATGAAAACCTCAAAATATTCATTAGTAACTCTAGCTGCGCTCGCTACTCTAAGTTTTGCAAATGCGCAGACAAATGAAAATGCTCAAAAAACTGATAAATCAATCCCGCCATCAACAAAAACCTCTCTTCTACAAGCTCTTGAAGGAACAACAATCGGAGGTTATGCCTATGGTCAACTTACATCAATGTTTGGAAGTGATGCAAACGGAACATCAACTCGCTTCAGAACATCTATTGATGTCAATACAGGCGCTTATCATGGTTTTAGTGTAGGAACAAGGATTTTTGCATCTGTTGGTGCAGGTGATCCAAATGGTGGAACTGCT
>CAUWEE010000279.1:0-1594 GCA_963557095.1 uncultured Helicobacter sp.
GAAAGATTGAAAAATTTCTTTCTCAACCTTTCTTTGTTGCAGAAGTTTTCACAGGAAGTCCTGGAAAATATGTTTCTCTTGCAGAAACTCTTGAAGGATTTAAAGGAATCTTGGAGGGTAAATATGATGATATCCCTGAAAATGCCTTCTATATGGTGGGGAATATTGATGAAGTAATTCAAAAAGCTCAGAAAATGAAAGCAGAAAGCAAATAGGAAAGAAGATGGAAGAGATCAAAGTAGCCATTGTAACCCCTGAAGGACTTCTTTTTGATGGAGAAGTGCTCAATCTTACTCTTCCTGGCGCTGAGGGTGAGTTTGGTGTATATCCTCATCATTGTTCTTTGCTTTCTCTTTTGAAGTCTGGTGTTATTGAACTTGTAAGCCAAAATCATCAAAAAGAATATGTTGCCATTGATTGGGGTTATGCCAAGGTTGATCAAAACAAGGTTGATATTCTTGTCAATGGGGCTGTTGCAATCACCCAAGATGGCAAGATGATGGAAGCTATACAAAAGGCTAAGAAACTCATTGAGGAGGCATCATCAGATCATCTGCTGATTTCTGGAGCCTTGTCTAAGTTGGAACATTTAGCTAGGAGATAAGCATGCAAGATTTACTTGTTGGATTTTTGCAATCAAGCTCAATGGTTAGTATTGCTGTATTGTCTTGGCTTGCACTTTATTTTTTGCTGACTTTATGGGTGTTTTTCTACCGCTTTATTTCATTGACTTATTATTGCAAAGATGAAAATCGATCTCTTAAAATGTTAATCTCTGGAGAGTTGCATTTTCCTGCATCTATTTCTTCAATTCAGGGAATTATTGGAGAAGGTGCAAATCGTGAAATTATGCATATCTGGAAGCATCAGATTTTACAAAAGGCCTCCAAAGGTTTGACATTGCTTGGAATTGTTGCATCCACAGCTCCTTTTATTGGACTTTTTGGAACAGTTGTTGAAATTTTAGAAGCATTTTTTCAGCTTGGAGGAGGGGGAAAGGTCTCTTTTGATCTTGTTGCTCCAATTATTTCAAAGGCGCTTGTGGCTACTGCTGCAGGAATTTTAACAGCAATCCCTGCTTATAGTTTTCATCTTGTTTTAAAAAGAAAACTCTATGATTTAAGTGTGACTCTGCAGATGGAGCTTGATTATCTTCTCTCGCGCCAAGAGATTCAACGAGAAATTAGGTTTTAACAGTGAATTCTTTTTTTGATGAAACACCTGAGCTCAATATCACTCCTTTGGTGGATATTATGCTTGTGCTTTTGGCGATTTTAATGGTGACAATTCCTACGGTGGATTATCGTGAGGATATTGCTTTACCACAGGGAAGCAAAAGTTCAAAACTCAAAGAAGAATCAATGCTTGAAATTCAAATTACAAAGAATCGTGAAATTCGTATGCGGGGCAAAATTTATGCCTTTGATACTTTTGCTGATGATTTTTTGCTTTTTTCTAAACAAATAGATAAGCAAACTCCCATTTACATTTCAGCAGATAAGCATTTGGTTTATAACGATGTGATTTATATTCTTAAAACGGTTAAAGAATCAGGTTTTTCAAGAGCTTCTCTTATAACAAGTGGCTAGAATAT
>CAUWEE010000280.1:0-1585 GCA_963557095.1 uncultured Helicobacter sp.
TAAGATCATGCCTGTGTTTTTATTGATTTTTATCTATCTTTAGATATTGATTCTTGAACTACTCTTCCCTATTTCTATCTTCATAGCCAAGAGGGCAATGAGAGAGCTTCTTAGCAAGGTGCGTGCGATAGGGATTTGGTGACAATGAGTTGTGCTATCAGGGCAAGACACTTTCTCACGAGAGGAGATCATCAACTCAGATCACAATCCTTAACTTGCTTAGAAATCAATAAGTTTTATAACCAACGAGCATTATCCCCTCTATCTCAAAAGGCAAGCAAAAGACAAAGTCAAGAAATTCAAAAAAGCAATTTTCTTATTTTCTGATACTCTTTTGTTTTATGAGTTCTCACAAGGATTGACCATGTTCAAAATCGTCTTCTATCTAGCAGGCATCATAGCTTTTGCTCAAGATCTCAACGATCTCATTAATGATGAAACAGCACAAAATCCTCAAACTTCAAGAGAGGTTACTCCTGAAAATATTGATATCTTAAGCAATTCTAATCAGAATGATCCCAAAACAGATGCCTTGCCCCAAGAGCTTGAAAAAAAACCTAGCCCCACTCCACAAGAAGAGGCAACAAACGATCAGCAAACAAAAGCCCCAAGCCCATCTGAGCCTCAAAATCTCCCAGAGACAAAAACAGAAAAAAATACCAAAGACTTAAAACCACAGAATCCAAAACCCTCCAATGAAGTCCCGAATAATCCCACAGATCCCAACAAATCATCAAAAACAAAAGAGGCTCTTCGGGCAGTGAGTCCCCAAGAACTGAAACAAAAAATCACAAACTGTGAAGAAAAGAATGATAAAAAAACTTGCTTTGAAGTTGGAATGCTCTACTATCAAGGTTTAAGTGCCTATGGTCAAAAACTCAAAGAAGCACTTTATTTCTTTGATCGATCTTGTGATGCACAACAAGGCTTGGGATGCTATCAAGCAGGAATTATTTCAGCCAAAGACGAACACTATCAACATGCTTTTATTTTTTTGGAAAAAGCCTGCCAAAGTGGAGACTTAAGGGGATGCAAAAATTTAGGAATCCTCTACTACAACGGATGGGGAACAACCAAAAATATCTATAAAGCCACAGAACTATTCAGGACAAGTTGCAAACAAGGAGATAAAGCCTCTTGTCAAAAACTCTATCTTGCACTTGGTAATGCTTATAAGGAAGCCTTAAACTATACTGGTGCAAAAAAGAATTATCAAACAGCTTGCAATCTTGGAGAAGCTGAAGCTTGCGAAAACATAAAAGTCATTGAAATGCTAGAAAAGCAAAAGCACTATGAAAATGCAATCCAAAACAATGTCTTAAAAAAGCGTAACTTCTAGGGAATCTTCCTTGCGATTCCCAAAACCAAGCCTAGTGCAATACAATTTGCCATCATTGAACTACCCCCATAACTCAAGAATGGCACAGCAATTCCTTTGACAGGAATTACACCTGTTACACCAAAAGCATTGATAAATAATGAAAAACAAAGAAGACACACTACCCCTACACAGAATAAGGAATAAACTTGATTTTGAGTGCGATTAGCAATTTGCAAAATTGGATGCAAAATGCCAAAAACAAAA
>CAUWEE010000281.1:0-1574 GCA_963557095.1 uncultured Helicobacter sp.
TCTATGTAGTCAAAACCAAGAGCATAGTCATAGAGATTGAAATCTGGTGTAAGGTTTTCTCCGGTAAAAAAAATCTTTGTGCAATCAAACTTGAAGTGATCTAAGCCAAAACAACTACAAAGCAAAAAATCCGGTTTTTTGCTCCTAGTAACCCTATATCTTTTTGATAAAAATTGAATGAAATAGTTGTTTTCAAAATCTTGATTCCACCAATCAATAACATCAATTCTGATCTCTCTCATCGCTTTAAGTCAGCCGATCTGAAAAAATCATTCAAAATAACGCAAAATTTTGTGTCCGCCTTGCTTGAGATATTGATCCTTGCGCATGAGTTCCAAATCAGAAGCCATCATATCTTCTACAAGCATTTTGAGATCATAGCTTGGAGTCCAGCCTAGTTCTCTTTGGGCTTTACTAGGATCCCCTAGGAGGAAATCTACCTCTGTTGGGCGGAAATATTTGGGAGAGACGGCAACGACTTCTTTGCCGATGGGGAGCTGGAATTCAGCATTGAGACAAGCACTGACATAGCCCTTTTCATCCACGCCTTCACCCTTGAATTCCACTTCAATTCCTAGAAAGCCAAAGGCCATCTTGACAAAGTCGCGCACCTCTGTGCTAATCCCTGTAGCGATGCAAAAATCTTGGGCCTTTTCTTGTTGGAGGATGAGCCACATTGCTTGGACATAGTCTTTGGCGTGCCCCCAATCGCGTTTGGCGGAGAGATTGCCTAGATAGAGTTTATCTTGTAATCCTAGAGCGATCTTGCTTACAGCTCTTGTGATTTTGCGTGTGACGAAAGTCTCACCTCGGATAGGGCTTTCGTGATTAAAAAGGATGCCATTGGAAGCAAAGATTCCATAAGCTTCTCTATAATTGACTGTGATCCAGTAGGCGTAGAGCTTGGCACAAGCATAGGGAGAGCGGGGATAAAAAGGAGTTTTCTCACTTTGGGGAACTTCTTGCACTAAGCCATAGAGCTCACTTGTGGAGGCTTGGTAGATCTTGGTTTTTTTCTTTAGCCCCAAGATTCTGATAGCTTCAAGGAGACGGAGTGTGCCTATCCCATCGGCATTGGCGACATATTCTGGCTCTTCAAAACTCACAGCAACATGGCTCATCGCTGCAAGATTGTAGATCTCATCAGGTTGGACTTCTTGGACGATGCGAATGAGGTTGGTGCTATCAGTGAGATCCCCGTGATGGAGGAAAAAGCGCCGATGCTCTTCATGGGGATCTTGATAGAGATGATCGATGCGATCGGTATTAAAAAGCGAACTGCGTCGCTTAATTCCATGAACCTCATAGCCCTTTTGGAGCAAAAGCTCAGCTAGATATGCTCCATCCTGTCCTGTAATTCCTGTAATTAATGCTTTTTTCATACTTAAGAGAAGTCCTTATTATTTGATAAATGAAGTTTTAATTTTATCTTTTTCTTTTAATTGGAAATAAGTAAAATTATGTATGATAAGCCTTTATTTTCGGTCTGCATCTTGAGATTTAGGAGATTGTTTTTGGATATTGTGCTAAATGCTAATGAAGATTATATGAAATACCTTGCTGTTTTGTGCTGG
>CAUWEE010000282.1:0-1570 GCA_963557095.1 uncultured Helicobacter sp.
AAAAAATCTTCTTAAGTCTCTTTTTGCTTCTTGCATTCACTTATGCAGAATCTCCAATCAAAAGAGATTCTGAAGTGGGTAAGTGGAAGAGCTTTGTGGGAGTGGAAGGGGGAGCTGGACTTTTTGGTTCGACAACTGGCTTTATAGTCTCTTTTAATCATAGTTTTAGTGATTTGATAAATCTAAGAGGGTTATCCTATGGTGGAGGAATCTTGGGAGGCTGGCAAAAATATACTCACGAAAAAGTAGGGATAAGAAATACTTTAGGTTTTACTTTTTCCTATTCCAGACATTTCTTCGATCAAAAAAGGCGAAACATACAAAGAGAATTGTTTTTTGAATTGCAAAAATGCCAAAGAACGCGATTACAACAACCACAAAGCTCAACATTATGATACATATTACGCCCTTGATGGTTTGTTTGATTTTGTAAGAAATGACAATAATCATTTCGGAATGAGTTTGGGGTTTAGTTTGAATCTCTCTGTTGGAAATTCACAGGGGGCTGAAGACAGTGTTGGTGGCGTTACAGGATTTTTTGGAACTAGGATTGGATTGTATTGCCAATTTGAAAACAATATTTTGGATTTGATATTAAAAGTTCCACTTTGGGGTTTTGCTGCGATGGATAATATCAATGGAAACACCCTCACCCTTGGCTACAAATATCTTTTCTAGTCCCTACTTAACATTCCATTCCCTAGAGCTACTCTTCTATGTCTCTAGAACTCAAATAGTTAAAAAGACAAGAACTAAAATGCAATAATTAAACTCGAGCTCGACTCCGACATTTGAAGCAAAGGAAAATGATGGCAGGATTTAAAAATTTTGATGCTTGGAATCAAGCAAAAAAGACAATCGATAACTACAAAATAGGAAAAATTCGAAACAAAATTAAAGAAGGAAATATTTATTGGGTCAGTATAGGGATCAATATCGGAAATGAAATGCACAATGATAAACCTCCATATAATCGCCCAGTCGTTGTTCTTAAAAATAATAAAAATTTAAATGTTTTTCTTGGCCTTCCTTTGACAAGTAAAAAGAAACACGGCCCATACTTTTTTGAATTTAAGGATAGTCATTCTGTGACCCAATACGCATCATTGATGCAAATCAGAGCTTTTGATTACAGGAGAGTTGGAAAACTAAAGTCAAAAATGGAAAATCAAGATCTTGAAGAATTAAAGAAGAGATTTGTGGGACTTTTATAGATATCCCCACCTTGAAGTGGGGTAACTTCATAAAGAAGCCCTTCCTCATTCGTATGAGGATATAAATTAGCTGACGCTAACATCTAGGATTATAACACTTTACAAAAGCTGATTTCAAAATCCTGCTTCAATCTTGAAGTTTTTATCATTCAAAAAAGCCAAAACACTCCACATTCCCCAAAAACTTGATAAGCGCCCTTTAAATCCGATAAAATTCCAAACAAATTCAGGGGATAGGGCTCTTCACGAAGTTTGCTTATCTCTATAAAAGGATTTCTGAATGAATAGAACTCAACAAGGCATCTCTCTTGCTCTCTCTATTCTTTTATCTTCTTCTCAAATCTTTGCCATCGACA
>CAUWEE010000283.1:0-1558 GCA_963557095.1 uncultured Helicobacter sp.
ACAAAACTTCTATGCCTATCGCACTTATTGGTGATGGTTCAATGAGTTCAGGTTTGGTTTATGAGGCTTTGAATGAATTGGGTGATCGAAAATATCCCATGATTATTATCCTCAATGATAATGAAATGAGTATTAGCAAACCAATCGGAGCACTTAGTCGCTATCTCTCTCAAATGATTGCAAGTCCTTTTTGCCAAAGTATTAAGGGAGGGATGAAAAAAATTTTGCAAAGAATGCCTCAAGGGGCGACTTATATGGCAAGAAAGTTTGAAGAATCTTTTAAGCTCATTTCTCCAGGAATTTTGTTTGAAGAATTGGGCTTAAACTACATAGGCCCTATTGATGGACATAATTTGGAAGAAATTATTTTTACCCTTAGGCGAGCTAAAGAAATGAGAGCTCCTGTGATTATTCACGCACAAACGATCAAGGGCAAAGGATATGAAATTGCAGAAGGTCAATTTGAAAAATGGCATGGAGTTAGCCCTTTTGATTTAGAAAGTGGGGAAAGTTTGCAAAGTTCATCTTCTAGTCCCTCTCCTACTAAAACTTTTTCTCAAGCATTATTTAATCTTGCAAAAGAGAATGAAAAAATTGTAGGAATCACAGCAGCAATGCCAAGTGGAACAGGTATGGAGCTTCTAATCAAAGAGTTTCCCAATCGGTTTTGGGATATTGCAATTGCCGAAGCCCACGGTGTAACTTCAATGGCTGCTATGGCAAAAATGGGTTTTAAGCCCTTTGTAGCAATCTATTCCACTTTTTTGCAAAGAGCTTATGATAGTTTAGTTCATGATGTGGGGATTCTCTCTCTTCCTGTAGTTTTTGCTATTGATCGTGCAGGAATTGTAGGAGAAGATGGCGAAACGCATCAGGGGCTATTAGATATTGCCTATTTTCGCTCGATTCCAAATATGATCTTATTTGCTCCAAGGGATCATGCAAGCTTGCAAAAGGCGGTTAATTATTCCTTAAGTCTTCAAAACAATCCCTGTGCTTTTCGCTACCCAAGAGGAAAATTTCTTCTTGAAGAGGGGAAATATTTGGCTTCTGATTTTCAAATGGGAAAACTAGAGGTTTTGCATCTAAGTCAAGAGAGGGAAATTCTGTTTTTAGCTTATGGGAATGGTGTTGGTCGTGCTTCTTGTGTGAGAGAAGAGCTTTTAAAAGGCAGCAAGGATTCTTCTCTAGTTGATTTGCGCTTTGTCAAACCTCTTGATAAGCAGGGCTTAATCCCACTTATTCAGAGCCATAAACATATTTTTGTTTTGAGTGATAGTTATTTGTCTGGAGGAGTAGGAAGTGCAATTTTGGAAATGCTAGCTCTAGAAAAAATAGAAAAACAAATCAAAAGCTTTGAGATTCCTGATATTTATATTCCTCATGGGGAAACTTCAAGGATTGAGGAGAGTTTGGGACTCTTGCCTGCACAAATTGCGCAAGAAATTGAAAAACAACTTAAGGAAGAAGAATGAAAATTTGGGGAATCAAAAATTGCAATAGTGTTAAGAGAGCATTAGATTATCTTGATCATAAGGGGTTGAAATATGAGTTTATA
>CAUWEE010000284.1:0-1548 GCA_963557095.1 uncultured Helicobacter sp.
CCCCAACTCTTTTGGCCTCAGATAAGACAAAATCCAAATCGCTCTCAAAAACCCCGCTATCTAAATGACAATGCGTATCTATCATTTCCTCACTCCAAATTTTCATTTCGCACTGTAATATTTTACAAAATCTAATCCATCTCTACAGGAGTAGCAATGTTTAGCGGTCTTGTCCGAGAAATTGCAAATATCAAGCATTTTTCTCATCATAAGCTTTATATCCAAAGCTCTCTAAAACCTAATATTGGCGATAGTATTGCCATCAATGGCGCCTGTCTTACTGTCATTGAATGCAAAGATGATGGCTTTATCCTTGAGCTCACAGCGCATACTCAAGAAAGAATTGCTATTGAAAATCTCAAAGGCAAGGCTCACATTGAGCCCGCACTTCAAATGAGTGATCGCTTTGATGGACACTTTGTGCAAGGGCATATTGATGCCATAGGTGAGCTTGTAGCAATCTCATCTTACGCCAATCAATGCGATTTTTTGATTCAAATCCCTCACAATATTGCTCATTTGCTCATTCCCAAAGGTTCAGTTGCCATAGATGGAATTAGCCTTACCATTTCAGAATGCAAAAATGACCTTCTTACACTTACCCTTATTCCCCATACCCTTGAAAACACACTTTTTGGAACTTACAAACCTAAGCGCAGAGTAAATATCGAAACTGATATGCTCGTGCGAAGTGTAGCCCATATCTTAGGCAAGCACCAAGAATGCAGCTGGAAAGAGCTTGATCATATCGCCTTAGGATATTAGATTGAAAAAAGCTGTCGCACTTGCTTATAAGATAGAGCAAGATAGAGCTCCAAGAGTTGCAGCAAGCGGTAAGGGGCTGATCGCCCAAAGCATTATTGAAAAAGCCAAAAATTGGGATATTCCCCTTTTTCAAAATGAAGCACTAGTAGAATCTCTGATCAATCTCAAAATCCAAGAAGAGAT
Organism: uncultured Helicobacter sp.; assembly: GCA_963557095.1. Taxonomy (GTDB): domain Bacteria; phylum Campylobacterota; class Campylobacteria; order Campylobacterales; family Helicobacteraceae; genus Helicobacter_G. The sequence goes on from CAUWEE010000284.1 coordinate 949, forward strand.
CCCTCCAAAACTTTATCAAGCTGTGATTGAAGTTTTTATCTGGCTCAATCACTGCCAAAAAAACGCGGAGTTAAGCAAGGAGCATTAACGATTGCACAAAATCCCATAAATGCAATTATGGCAAGACGCAAGGTTTTTCGTCTTCTCAAAGTTTTTCTCGCACTCCAATTCACTCAGCAGGGCTCTCAAGGCTTCAATATTTTCCTCTATGCCTTCATCTCTTTTATATTCCCCATCTTTGAGCGCACAAAAATAGACTGAAATTTTCTCCTGCGGAAATAAACTTTGCAAATATAAAAAATAAATTGCGGATTGAATGGGATTAATTAGCCTTTTGCTTTCATTGGAAAATTTATAATCAATCACACGAATCTCGCCCCCCACCTTATCCACGCGATCAATCCTACCCACAAACTCCCAACCCTCCCAAACAAACTCAAAAGGATGCTCTAGATACAAAATCGCATCAACATCTGTCTCATTTTTCCAAAACTCCCTCATCTGCAAAGCTGCCAACTCAATCTGCATCGCAAGTCTTTTTTCTTCAATCTGACTTTGCTTTTGAGCAAGAAGTGTGTCAAATCTCTGCCTTGCCAAACT
>CAUWEE010000285.1:0-1524 GCA_963557095.1 uncultured Helicobacter sp.
TATTGGGGCAAATGATGTGGCAAACAATGTTGGACCAGCAGTTGGATCAAAGGCTATCACACTTTTTGGTGCAATTCTTGTTGCTGTCTTTTGTGAAGCACTTGGTGCAATTATCGCTGGAGGCGATGTTGTAGATACGATAAAATCTGGAATTATCAATCAAGATGCAATTGCAGATTCGCATATTTTTTTACTTTTGATGCTCTCTGCCTTGCTCTCTGGTGCTTTATGGCTTAATTTGGCTACCTTCATTGGGGCTCCAGTTTCAACAACTCATTCTTTGGTTGGAGGAATTTTGGGCGCAGGGATTGCATCTAGTGGTTTTGAAGTTGTGCATTGGATGGTTCTTAAAAATATTGTCTTAAGCTGGTTTATCTCTCCTGCAATGGGGGGAATAATCGCTGTAATTTTTTTGATCTTTATTAAAAGAACAATCTTGTATAAGAGTGATAAAAAGAAGATGGCAAAAAAGATTGTTCCTCTTTTGATTGCTGTGATGAGTTTTTCTTTTTCCCTTTATCTGATTACAAAAGGATTAAAAAAGATAATGCCAATGAGCTTTGGCGCGGCGAGTTTGCTGAGTTTTGGCGTTGCACTTTTGAGCTTCTTAATGATTCGTCCATGGGTGATTAGGAAGACCAATCAGATTGCCAATACAAAAGAAGCAATCAATGAGCTTTTTACAATCCCTCTTGTTTTTGCAGCTGCACTCTTGAGTTTTGCACATGGAGCAAACGATGTAGCAAATGCAATTGGACCCCTTGCTGCGATTAATCAAGTGCTTTCAATTGGACTTGAGATGAGTGCAAAGACTCCAGTCCCCTTGTGGATTATGATTATTGGAGCTTTAGGTATTTCTCTAGGACTTGCACTTTATGGTCCAAGACTTATTAAGACTGTGGGAAATGAGATTACAGATCTAGATCAGAAAAGAGCCTTTTGTGTAGCAATGAGCGCAGCCATCACAGTTTTAATCGCTTCTCAATTTGGGCTTCCAGTAAGTTCAACGCACATTGCAATTGGGGGGATTTTTGGGGTAGGTTTCTTGCGTGAATATCTTTCCAAAAAGCAATTTCGGGCTCAGGAGCTCATTGTGCAGGCACATTCAGGAAAAGATGAGAAAGAAGTGCAGGAATTTTTGAATAAATTTGCTCAAGCGAGTATGAAACGCAAGAAGATGATACTCAAAGCGCTCAAAAGAAGAGAAATTGATTTACTTGATAAAAAAGAAATCAAACAGCTTAAGAAGGCCTATAAGAATGATTTGGTTAAGCGTAGCGCTTTTAATAAAATCATTGCTTCTTGGCTTATCACTGTTCCTTGTTCAGCAATACTTGGCGCTGGAGTTTATTATTTGTTGATTTGGTTTGTAAGATTCTAAATTTAAAAACAAGATAAAATCCGCAGTCTAGTTAGATTAAATAAAGGAGTTATTATTTTGGATCCGTATCAGTCGGTGCTGATGGTTTTTTTAGCCTTAATTCTTGTTATGTTGAATGGTTTTTTTGTTTTATCAGAGTTCGC
>CAUWEE010000286.1:0-1509 GCA_963557095.1 uncultured Helicobacter sp.
GATATAGTAAATTCCCCAAGCCTTATTGACAAAAACAAGAAGATAAGATAGCGATATAATAAAAGCCATAAAAACATAAAGCCAAACATCATTAATCTGTCTTTTAAAACACATTAAACTCCCCCATATCCCAACAGCACCTACAGCGATGGGACTCAAAAAAACTTGGCCAAACATCTGAAATTTCTCCAAAAGTCCTACATCAGTATATGCTCCGTGATTTGTGGCATTGCTATGCATATTAAAAGCAAACATATTCCACCAAACTTTCATCCCCGTAGGATGCAAGAGATAAGGATTTGTTACTATCCACAAAAAAAGGACAGAAAAAACAACAAGACAAGACTGATAACAAGCCCTCCAAAGAGCTTTGAAAGATGGCTTGGAGAAAAAAGGATTAAAGACATAGAGACACAAAAGTGGGAGAAACATAATTGCTTGAAATTTAGCAAGACCTACTCCAAACCCCAAAAACAGCACAGATAAATAGAAGTTCTTTTTATAGGCAAAACGATCCAAACACAAAAAATAAAGACTACAAAGCACGAAAAAAGCTTGAAAAACATCGGGCTTAAAAATATAGCCATAATGCCAAAATCCTGGAATCAAAAGACAAAAAAGCACTAGCAAGAGACTCTGCCTTTTGGAAAGATAGAGCTTAGATATTTTATAAACCATCCATAAGTTCAAGACACTAAAAACGCCATTTAAAAATCTTGGTGCAAAAATTGCCCACTCATACTTTTCTAGCAAATTAAAAGGAGCAGCTACCAAAACATTTAAAAGATAATAAAAATAGCCATAGTTATAGAACTCGATTCGAAACATTTGCTCCAAATCAAGCCCCAAATAGCCACTCAAAACATTATTGAGCTGTTTGAATTGTGGGAGCTCATCTCCTGAAGTTAGGCCCAAGAATTGAATATCAACATTTTGAAATGCAAAAAAAGTAAAAACAGACAAGGCAAAAAAAGCAATCAACACAAAAAACACATCATCTCGGCAAAGCTTCATCATCCCCTCCAAAAATACAAAATCACAAAACTCAAAATCCACCCTAGTAAAACAAAATGCATAAAACAATCCCTCAAAATCACTTGAGTAGGGCTTCCTCCACTAGATTTGACATAAACAATTTGTGCATAACGCATAATCCCCAATAACACAAAAAAGGAACTAAGATAAAGATAAGGAGAATGGAGCTTATTGATCGAATCTGGAGAAATGCTCCACATCACATAAGACAAAATACTCATCACCGCACTCACTGCAATACAAAAATCAACAAAGGGAAGAGAGTATCCATCGATGGATTTCCTCATCCTTAAACCCTCTGTCTGCAAAATCTGCAAATCATCCCTTCTTTTGCAAAAGGCCAAAAAAAGTGAAAGGAAAAAGCTTGTAATAATAATCCAATGAGATAGTTCCACTTCGCCAACATAAGCTCCAATCAAAAGGCGAATGATAAAACCAATAGCAATGATGCAAACATCTAAAATAGCAAAATGT
>CAUWEE010000287.1:0-4532 GCA_963557095.1 uncultured Helicobacter sp.
AACTAGCTACTTCTCCGATATTTAATTCCAAAATAAACTCCTTAACATTTGCAAGCATTCTATCCCACTATCCAAAAAGTCAATACACCACACTCACGCGCTCATCGTTGGGGATGTTGAGGTTGAGGAAGGATTCTAGAGTGTAAGTACCATAGCCATCAATGAAAATGGCTTTGTTTTTCTCTTCTAAAATCTTTTCTTCTACTTCTTTGTCAATCCCTACCACACAGAGGATATCTTCACAAGAGAAGAGTTTGTCTGCCACGATTTCCTCTAGTGGGGTATGCAAAGGCTTGCCTGCAAAGAGTGCAAGATTTCTAGCGATGTCGGCAGGAGTGATATTGGCACTATGGGGGATAATGCTTCCCTCATCGCTTAGTTTTGCTTTCTCTCCTAGAGAATACACACGATAGCCAATATCCACATTTGAAGTTGCACCCTTCTCATTTCTTAGCTTATCCCCTGCACGCCTCACTCTCTCAATGGTGATATCACTGATCTTTGGTTCACTCCTGCCTAACTCATTTTTTACAAAATCAAAGGCGGTTTTGTTTTTGTCTTCTTTGATTTCTTCAGGGAGTTGCACTAGGATGAAGCGTCGATTTCCCCCATCTTCTGCATTGAGCTCCATCACAGCTTGGGCTGTTGTTCCACTTCCTGCAAAGAAGTCAAGGATAATGTCATTATTCATTTTTATAAGTTTGATTATAAATTTAATTAAATCTACGGGTTTTGGTGTGTCAAAAACTTTACCCCCTAGCAAAGTGTTAAGTTCTAGTGTTGCATGTGTATTTAAAACATCTAATATTAAATTTTTATGAGGTGCATTTCTTTGAATTAAATTATCTTTATTATCTACTTTGAGATAATTTTTATAACATACAGCCCATCCACTTTCTTTTGTTTTTGATTTTCTAAATTCAATAAATCCATTTTTTATTCCCCATTCTAATTTTTCTTTTCCCCAAGTCCAAACCCAGCCATCATTAAAAAATTCTCGTCTTCCATTTGGATAGGTTAGTGTTCCATCAGGGCATTCAATGGGGTAGTTTAGGGAATCGCTATATCTAATTCCCCCTCTATCCAAATTGTCAGGGTAGTATTTACCCCTTCTTTCTTCGTATTCATCACTAAATCTATATCTTTTTTCATCGTAGGACATAGAATTTTTATTAAAAACATTGGAAGTAAATTCAATATTTTTTGCATAGCAAAATATATACTCTGTAATCGTGGAGATAGCTTTAGAATCTGAAGCCCCTGTTTTTCTTCTCCAAATAAAACAATTTACAAAATTCTCTTCCCCAAAAATCTCATCACAGAGAATCTTAAGCTGAGCTTGTTCGTTATCATCAATGCTGATAAAAATCACACCATCCTCTTTGAGTAAATCCCTAGCAAGTTTGAGGCGTGGGAGCATAAAGCTAAGCCACCCACTATGGCTTCTTGAGCCTGTGATATTTCTAAAGGTTTGGAGTGTCTTGCTCTCTACCTCATTGCCCTCTTCATCAATCTCAAGCAATCCCACTTCACGCAAGATTTTTCTATAGTCTTTTCTGAAGTCATCAGGGTAGATGAAGTTTTCGCTTTTGGTGTTGTAGGGCGGATCGATGTAGATCATTTTGATTTTTTCATAGTAGGCGGATTTGAGGATTTTGAGCACATCAAGATTATCTCCGATGATGATGGAGTTTTGTGTAGATTCTCTCTCTTTGCTTCTCTCTACTTCCTCGCTTAGTTCAAATTCTACTGGGGTAGTGTAGAGGGTATTGGCTAAGCCTTTGCCTGTGAAAGTGAGCTCATAGCCTTGGGTGTTGGAGTGAGGATTGATCCCTAGAAGTGTAGCGATGGCTTTGAGACTGACCTGCCCCTCACTTAGAGTGTCGGGGAAGTTTTGCTCTAGCATAGATTTTAGAGGGTTGTTTTCTTTTGTGCTATCAATGATATTTAGTCCCCTTTTTTGGGCTTCTTGCTTGCTGATCATTTATTCTCTCCTTGTGTTGTGATGTTTTGCAATAAGTCTTTGAGCTCTTGGGTGTTGATGCGTGTTTTGAAATGGATTTTCACACTTTCTCCTAAATGCTCTTGGAGTTTTTGAAAGAACTTTTTGGCATAGTCAATCTTCTTTTGCTCTGTGAGTGGGATATCTCTCTCGCTTTCATAGCCTTTTGTCTCACAGATGAGAAAGATTTTTTGATTGCCTTGGGTGTTGATGAGGTAGGCAAAGTCTGGTTCATAACTCTTGTAAGGTGTAGGGATAGAGAATTTGGGAAGTTTGGCATAGACTTGGATTGTGAGATCGTTGATGTGTTTTGGGTCTTGGGTGATGGCTTTGAGCTCGATTTGGCTATCATAGACGACTTTGTCATAGAGATAGTTCTCTTGTGGCTCACTTTTTTCATCAATATGCCGTCCTAGCTTTTCGCAAAAGATTTTTTCTTTGGGTGTGCCATCGTTGTAGAAAAGCAAATCATCGCTGCTGATTTGGGTTTGGATAAAGTCATAGGAGACGCTATGGATGATACTAGAGTGAATCTCCTCTTGGATGATGGCTTTTAGCTGTTGGAGAGAGGCTTTGGGATTGATAGAAAATTTATTTTTATCAAGAGCTTGGTAGATTTCAAGCAAGAAGCTAAGGGGGAGTTTCTCCGCTTTGGCAAACTCGATGAGATTATCCATCATCAAAGAGGGGTTTGAGTAGAGTTTGGTAGAGAGAATTTCTTCTTTGATTTTTTGTATTTTTCCATTTTGAGGATCATAATGCTTGGTAATGAGGGTAGTGGTTTCTGAATTGATAGAAAGAGAATTGAAGGCTTTGGTGATCTTGTCTATAAGCTCTTGGGTTTGGATATCTTGATAAATGATAGTAGCCTTTTGGTTGATACTCTCCCATAGATTCTTGAATTCTTCTGCAAGCTCTTTTCTTATCCCTGCTGTGGGTTTGTGTCTATTGGCATCGTTGGTTTGGTTGCGTTTGTTGGATGAGGGTTTGAAAAACTCTACAGCCTTGAGATAGCTCTCTTCTCTTAGGATTTTTAAAAAGCCTTCTTTTTCATCTCTAAGGACTTCATGAAGTGGTTTTAGGCATTTATAGGCTTCTTCTGTAAGTGTCTCAATCGCCTTGCTTTCTCTTCTTAAATGATAGATGAAATCATCTGCTTCATCTAGTGTGAAGTGAAGTTGGGAGAGAAGAATGCTTTTGCAAAGGGTGTTGTGATTGAAAACAAAACTTGTATCTTCAATTTCTTTTTGCAACTCTTCAATAAACAATCCTTCTTCACCACTGATAAGCACATCAAGAGCATTGATATCATAGAAAGAATTGTCATCCCCATTACAATGAGTGTGAGTGATTCTTTTGCCCTCTTGATTGACTGCTAGTCTTAGTCCTCTTCCGATTTGTTGGTGGCGACTTGTGGAGGTTGTAGAACTTGCAAGCTTGACAAGTGTGAAGATGTTGGGATTATCCCATCCTTCTTGTAAAGCCCAAACACTAAAGATAAATCTCAAAGGAGTTTTGGTGGAGAGAAGCTTTTCTTTTTCTTCTAAGATGAGCTTTACTCCTTGGGCTTCTTTGTCATCTTTTGTGCCTTTATCTCCGCTAAAGTATCCTTCTGCAACACAAAGCTCACCTTTATCATTAAAATCTCTAGAGAGATAGTCCCTGTAGGCTTGTGAGAGATTAGGAATTTTGAGGATCTGCTCTCTTTTTTGGAGATAAAGTTTTTCAAAGATTGTTTTGATTTTTGGAGTTTGCCCTCTGAAGTCATCGATATGGGGGATAAAGAAAAGACAGAGGGCTTTTACCCCTTTCTTAAAAAGCTCCTCTTCTTTTTCAAAATGTAAATCTATGGCTTTGGAGATGAGATTAGAGATTTGAGAATCATCTAGTGCATAGGAAGTGGAGAGCTTGGCAATCTCTTCTCCGCTACTTAAGATTACAGAGTTCTGTTTTCCTCTAAGGATTTCTTTGCCTTTCCATGGAGAATAGCTTAACCTCTCGCCAATATCTTCTCCGACAAGCACACTTGCTTTATGGGTGATATTGTCAAGCACATAAGAAAAAGTTGCGCATTTGTCTTTGGGATGGCTTGAGATGAGTTTGGGAGCAAGAGTGGATTCATAGAGCGTATGGACATTGATTTGTTTGACAAGGTATTCTCTAAAGGCACTCACGCTATCAAGACAATAAGCAAGATTGCTTAACTTATGAGGCTCTTCTGTAGGGAATGTGGCTCCAAAGCGAAAATACAGGGTTTGGAAACTCTGAAAGACTTTATCAAATTCTTCACCCTTGAGGAGATGGGGTTCGTCAATGAAACAAATGGGTTTGAGGGCAATGATATTGTCAAGCGTTGTGTCACTATTGAATAGTTTTTCATTTTGTCGTCGCAAAATGTTTGGCCTACCTTTTTTATCTTCACCTTTATCAATGGAACTATTGGTAAGAATGAGGACAGAGAGCTCATCTTCATTTTTGATATAGCCATTGATGATTTGGCTTAGGGATTTTTCATCGCTGTAATAATAAG
>CAUWEE010000288.1:0-4337 GCA_963557095.1 uncultured Helicobacter sp.
AGTTCATTAAGTTGTAATACTTCTGCATTGCTTAACTTTCTTTCTTGTCTAACTTTAAGCAAAGTTTTAAAGGCTTGATATTTTTCCTCTACAAGGGTGGAATATTTGCTTATATCAAAATATCCATCAGTCAATGCTTCATAGGAATATCCACTTATATCCTCCGTGAGAATCACTTTGTTTTCCAAATCACAAATCACAGCATTTTCAAGAGAGGAAAGCACAAAAGGGCTATGCGTAGTAACAATAAATTGAATATTTTTAAAAAAACCACACAAAAAGGGCATTACTTCTTTTTGCAGGGCAATATGCAAGTGGGTTTCTATCTCATCGATCAAAACAACGCCCTGCATATCATAGGCTCTGTGTCCTTTTGCCTCCATTCTTAGGATGAGCTCTGCCAAAATCGCAATCAAAGAAGAATAGCCGTCAGACAACTCATTGAATCCAAAGTCTCTATTTCCATAGCGGATTTTATAGTTCAGATTCTCATCATCATAATCCAATCTCAAATCTTCTCTTGCAAAGAGACTCTGCAAGGTCTTCTCAAAATGCTCAAACCACTCTTGAATCTTTTTTGCTTCTTGTTTGCTCTCTTCGCTCCCCCTCTCACCCTTGTCTTTTTCGTTCAGATAAGTGGTTCTAAGTCGCACAAGATAAGCGATGAGCTTTTGGTGCAATCCTGCTTTTGTGCTCTTATTGTTCTCTAAATTGATATTTTCAATTGCATTTGGAACATAGGGGGCATTTTGCCTCTTAGCTTCAAAAAAAGCTAGGATCAATCTTCCCTCATTAATCACACTTAAATAATCATCATCTGAGAAAAAAATCTGTGCTTTTTCCATTTCCCTGATTTGTTTTTCAAAATTTTGAATATAGCCTTTATAATTATTTACATCTCTTTTATATTGTTCAAGCTCCGCTTGCTGTATATCTGTCCTAGCAGGAAAGGATTCTAAAGCCTCAATCTTTCTTTGTCTGTCTTGTATAAGACTTTGATAGCTGTTAATATATTCTTTTAACTTTATAACGGGTTCTTTATTGCTAAGCAAATCATTAAAGCATCTATTCAACTCCCTCAAAAATGTCGTCTTACCGCTCCCATTTTTCCCTGTGATGATGAGATGTTTTCTTTTTTCTTCGCTCAAGGGGATTTCTATATCCCCAACTATTGGGCAATCTTTGGCTCTTATCTTTGTAATAAATATTTCACTCATTTTTACTCCTTTCTAGCTGATTTCCACTCTTCCACATACTGCTTCGGAGATGAGGGTGGTTTTGTATTCTTTGATGAGATTGATTTGGGATTTTATCTTTGAGATTGCTAAATCGATCTTTGTTATCTGTGTATCCAAATATTCTGCGATAGCCTTTTGCTCTTCAAGGGGAGGTAACAAAACAGGAAGATCTTTTAATAGTTCCTGACTAAGTGATGCTCTAGTTACAAGTCCATTCTCTCTTATAAAAAATATTCTATGAAGATTGCTTCTGAAATAAAATTTTGAAAATCCCTTATCAAGCTCATTTCCGCTAGGTCTAAAACGAATCAAAAAACCTGCAAAGGTTGCATTTGGAATAGTTTGGAAGCAAACAGAACTCATTCCTATTTCTTCAATTGTTTCTGATGTTCGTGTGAAAAATATATCTCCCTCTTTTACCGAATACAACTTTTGATCAATTTCTGAAGATTCCACTAAACCCTGAATCGTTTTTGGTAGGCTAGAATTTTTATAAACATCCCCATAACTCACAAAAGGGGAGCCACTTCCAAAGGCTTCTGCTCCGATATTTATGCCATTTTGAAATTTTCCAAAATGTTTTAGTTTTCTCACTTCCCAATGTGTAGGGATTTGCCCTAGCCACTCCACTCCGCTGTCTTTGAGGGGTGTAGAGGAATCAAGCCCTTGGGTTACGCACTGATTGATGAGGGTTTGCTTTTTCTCTTCCAAAAGAGCGATGAGCTTTTGCTTTTTGTCGATAAATTCCTCTATTTGGCGAGTCTTGGTATCTAGGAAGTCTGCGATTTTCTTTTGCTCTTCAAGGGGTGGATATATCAACAAAACCTCTGCCATTTCATTATTCATAATTTTTGCCCCATTTGTATCTGGGCGTTTGTAATAAGGCGTTGCATTTTGCAATGCGTATGTTAAGAAAACCATATTCTCCTTATTCTTAGCTCTAAGGGTTCCACACACATTAGTGCAATTATGCTTTCCTTGTCTTAAAAACACTGTTCCTGCATTAACACCGTCAGTTGTCCAAGTAATTTGCTCACAATCAAAATCATAGGTTTTTATATAACCAAGCACCCCATTATCCCGAGTTTGCGATGAATAAACAGGGTACAACCCATTATCATCAAGCTCTTCTTGTGAAATAACTCTACCCCTCCCTATTTCAAATAAATTTTTAACTCTCAATATCTCCCAATGCTTAGGAATCTTCCCCACCCAAGGGATTCCACTCTCTTTGTAAGCAATAGGGTTTGATGTAACACTCATTTCAAAATCTCACTCAGTAGGCTTTGCACTTCACTTTCTAGACTCTCTAGCTCTGCCTTGATTTCTCCCATACTTCGTGGGGGTGTGTAGGTGTAGAAATATTTGTTAAATAGGATTTCATAGCCCACACTCACACTTTGCATATCTACCCAAGAGTTTGGCACATAGGGTTTGACTTCGCTTTCATAGTAGTCTTGGATAGGTGTTTTTAGAGGGATTTTCTCGGTGTTGCTTGTCTTGTCGCTGTCGATGAGGAGATTGGCTTCGCTTTTGCTGAGTTTCACTCCAAGATAAGAGAGGAAATCCGCCCTATCTTTGAAGTCTTGAGGGTGGGACTCAAGGTGAGTGAGCTTCTCTAGGAGGCTTTCTTTTTGGACTAAGGAGTTAAACTTCTCATCTTCTAAGAGGTCTTTTAGCTTTCTTGGTCGCTCTATGCTTACTTTGGTATAGCCAAAGTCTTCATTGTCTAGCACTAGGGCATCTCCCTCACAGGCGTAGTCTAGGAATAGCTTTGTAATCGCATCGATGTGAGAAGAGTGCATTTGGTGCTGTTTGTCGCCTAGGGATTTTTTCATCTTGGAGTAGTATTTCTCACTTGTGGCGTTGATGAGCTGGACTTTGCCTTTTTTCTCCTCTCTTTTTCCATTGGTGATGATCCAGATAAATGTCGGAATCCCTGTGTTGTAGAACATATTGGTCGGCAAGGCAATGATGGCTTCAAGATAGTCGTTTTCTATGATGTGTCTGCGGATAGCCACTTGTCCGCTATCTGAGTTGAAAAGTGAGCTTCCATTATGCACGGAGGCGATGCGTGAGCCTTGAGGGCTTTGCTTCATTTTGGAGATCATATTGAGCAAAAACATCATCTGCCCATCGCTTTTGCTTGTGATGCCCACTTGAAATCGTGCATCTAAGCTTGAGCTTTTGCCTCCCTTTTTCTCCACGCCTAAGGCTTTTTGATCTTTCTCCCACGACTTGCCATAAGGCGGGTTGGTGAGCATAAAGTCAAATTTCAAATCCCCTAATTTATCCTCACTAAGGGTTGAGCCGTATTTGATATTGTCAGGATCTTCGCCTTTGATGAGCATATCGGCTTTGCAGATTGCGTAGGTTTCGGGGTTGATTTCTTGTCCATAGAGGTGAATAGTGGCGTTTGAGCGGATTAACCCTTCAGGATCTGTGATGAAGTCTTTGGCTTCTGTGAGCATCCCCCCACTTCCACAAGCATTGTCATAGATGAGGAAAGCGCCTTCTTGGATTTGCTCTTTGACTGGGAGGAAGATGAGATGAGTCATTAGCTCTATAATCTCTCTTGGGGTGAAGTGCTCCCCTGCTTCTTCATTGTTTTCTTCGTTGAATTTCCTAATAAGCTCTTCAAAGACATAGCCCATCCCAAGGTTGCTTAGTCCTTGTTGGAGGATATTGCCTTGGGAGTCTAGGATGGGGTTTATGGAGAGATTAATCTTGGGGGAGCAAAATCGCTCAATGACTTCAAAGAGGATTCCCGCCTCCTCAAGGGTATCAATCTGGTTTTTGAACTTGAATTTGGAGATGATGTCTTGGATATTGGGGCTGAAGCCATCAAGGTAGTTTTCAAAGTTGGCACGGATACTTTTGGGATCATCACAAAGGGATTGGAGCGTGAAATTTGAGTGATTGCAAAAGCTCATCCCACTGCCTTGAGCTCCCGTGAGGAGAGGCTGGATATTTTCTAGCTTGTCCTTGTAGGTATTGTAAGTCTGAAGCACTTTTTCTTTGGTGGGTTCAAGCACTGCATCAAGTCGCCGTATCACAGTCATAGGCAAAATCACATCGCGATATTTTCCTTTGACATAG
>CAUWEE010000289.1:0-4295 GCA_963557095.1 uncultured Helicobacter sp.
AAGGATAAGGGCGTAATTCAAAAGGCAATCCAAGAAAATATTGCACTTGCCAAAGAGAAAGACTTCAGCACATTGGGTGAGATGATGTATAAGCTTTATTATGCAAACTCTCTTAATGTTCGAAATAAAAAAGAAAGCTATAATCGTTGCGTTGGTAGAAGTGAGTTAAGAGGAGAGCTTGAAGAGATCTTTAAAAGGCAAAAAGAATTTGGCAATCCCTTTATCACAGAGGAATTTTCCCGAAAGCTCTTAGGTGATCCAGAAGCTGAAGATAGAAGATGGGAAATGGGATTGATATTTTATCAACGCCCTCTTAAGGGATTTGAAGATAAGATTGGGGATTGTCAGCACATCAAGAGAGCAAATGAGAATCCAAAGAGAGCCTGCAAGCAAGCTCCGAGTGCAGAGGAGTTTATTGCTCTAACTAAAATTATCAATTTCTTGATGTATCTTAAAAATCAATGCGGAGATCTTAGTTTCTCTTCTCAAGAAAGCATTAAGAAGATCCTTGAAGAGACTCAAAAAAGTAAAGCTGGATTAACTTATGCCAAGCTCAAATCTTTGTTAGCCTTGCCTGATAGCTATCAATTCAGAGAGCTTGACTATAGCGATAAAAATCCAGAGAAGAAATGTTTTGTTTCGCTCCCTAGTGCCTATATTTTCAATTCCATATTGCCAGAGCTCCCTAGAGACAAACAAGATAAAATCGCTGATAGAATTGGGGCAAACAAGGACTGGGATACACTTGAAAAGGACTTTAAGAGTCTTGATTTAAGTCAAGAGCAGATTCAAACCATTAAAGAGGCGAAGTTAAATTTTTCAAAGCATATCAATCTAAGCTTAGAGGCTCTATATCATATCCTGCCTTTGATGAGGGAGGGCAAACGCTATGATGAGGCAAAGGAGATACTTGAGAAGAAGGGTATATTTGCAAAACCCCAACACGCTATTGAAGACAGTCTCCCTCCCATCAAGGAGCTTGCTAAAAATGATAGCTATTTTGATATCCCCAATCCTGTGCTTAATCGGGCTTTGAGTGAATTTCGCAAAGTTGTTAATGCCTTGCTTCAAAAGCATGGAAAGGTTCATTATTTCAATATTGAGTTGGCTCGGGATGTTGTCAAAAGCAAAAAGCAAAGGGGTGAAATAGAGAGAAACATCAAAAATGCCGAAAAAGAAAATGAAGAAGCTTTTAAAAAGCTTGAAGAACTTGGACTTTCTAATACCTACAAAAATCGCCTCAAATGCAAGCTCTGGTTGCAACAAAATGAGTATTGTATCTATAGTGGAGCTAAAATTGGGCTTGAGATGCTCAAAGATGAAAAAGCCTTGCAGATTGATCACGCCATACCTTTGAGTCGAAGTTTGGATGATTCTCAATCTAATCAAGTCTTGTGTCTTAGCTCAAGCAATCAAGATAAGGGTAATAAAACACCTTATGAGTGGTTTAGAAGTGATGAGAAAAAATGGCAGGATTTTGTTGATCGAGTTTATGCAAGCAAATTTTCTGCTAGCAAAAAGCGCAAACTGACTCAAAAAACTTTTAAAGAAAGAAGTGCAGAGGAGTTTTTAGCAAGAAATCTTGTGGATACAGGCTATATCGGGAGGGTAGTCAAGGAATATGTCAAAACTTCACTTTCTTTTCTCCCTCTTCCCAATGACAAAAAAGATCCTATTCGTATCATCAGTGGATCACTTACTTCAGCGATGAGGAACTATTGGGGGATTCGAGAAAAAAGTCGCGAACATCACCTTCATCACGCTCAAGATGCGATCATTATCGCTTGTATCCAACCTAGTGTCATTCAAGCTTATGCAGGATTTATTAAGGACAAAGAAAATCATTTTCAAACATCTAAAGAAAAGACTCAGGCTCTGCGTGAAGCGGACTTTAAGACAAAGTTTGCTTTAAGATGGCCTTTTGCAGATTTTAAAGATAAGGTACAAGAATCGATTGAGAAGATCACTGTCTCTCATCGCGTGTCTTGCAAGGTGACAGGGGCATTACATGAAGAAACATTACGGACAAAAGAGGATTATTATAAGAGTTATGGTGGAGAAGAGGGAGTTGAGAGAGCTTTGAAGTTGGGCAAAATCCGTCAGATTGATAGGGGGATTGTGGATAATGGAGAGATGGTGCGTGTGGATATTTTCAAAAGCAAAGACAAGGGTAAATTCTATGCTGTGCCCATTTATACCTTTGATTTTGCTCTAGGCAAGCTCCCAAATAAGGCGATTGTGCAATCGCAGAAAAAGGACAAAATTATCAGAGACTGGCTAGAAATGGATAAAGACTATGAGTTTTGTTTTTCACTTTTTAAAAATGATTGTATTCGGATTCAGAGCAAGGAGATGCAAGAACCTGTTTTGGCAATTTATAAAAGCCTCGATTCTTCAAATGCATCGATGAAATTTGAGCATCTAAGCAAATACACTTATACCCAAGATGAAAAAATCTTATTTAAATTCAAAGATAACAAAGTTCAAGGTCAGGGTTCTTCAGGGATTCAAAACCTTAAACTTTTCCAAAAAGTTAAGCTCTCTCCTCTAGGGGAAATCAAAGAGTGTAGGTCAAGCAAACGCCAAGCCATCCGTCTTAAGAGTTCTCCAAAAAATGTTTGATGAAGCTTTTCGCACTCTATTTATGAGTAAGCCTGCTAAACTTGCTCATCGAAACAACAATCTGCTTATCCAATCACAAGATGCAGAGGAGTTTAGCATCCCTCTTAGAGATATCCATACTGTCGTGATTGATACGCCACAAATCTCGCTAAGCTCCTCTCTTCTTGAAGCTTTTTCTCGACACAAGATCCTTGTTTTTATTAGCGACGATTCTCATCTTCCAAGTGGGATTTTTGTTCCCTTTCTGACGCATTATCGCAATGCTCAGATTTTGCAAGATCAGATCTCTTTGAGCAAACAAGCTCGATCTATCTTGTGGCAAAAAATCATCCAAGGCAAAATCACCAACCAAAGCAGGGTCTTAATCCAAGAGTCTAAGCTTTCTATTGCTGCTAAGCTTCAATCCTTACAAAAAGGTGTCAAGCTTGGCGATAGCACAAACAATGAAGCCAAAGCCTCAGCCCTATATTTTCCTTCTCTTTTTGGTAAAGCATTTTCGCGTAAAGATCTTTGCCCGATCAACTCTGCCCTTAATTATGGCTATGCCATCATCAGAGGTTCTATTGCTAGAAATCTTGTGGGTGCAGGGTTTCTCCCATCACTTGGAATTTTTCACTCCAATCAATTCAACCCATTCAATCTTGCTGATGATTTGATTGAACCCTACCGCCCCTTTGTGGATTCCAAAGTTTTAGCTTTGGATCTAAACAAAGATTTTACTCTCCAGCATCGTGTTGAACTCGTAAATCTTCTCAATGCAAGGGTAAATTTCGGGGGAAAGTTTTATCCACTTCATCGTTCTATTACTCGTATGGTGTGGAGTATTTCGAGTTTCATTGTTGGAAAAAGCAGAGTTCTGCAGTTGCCTATTTTTGATAAGGATTCCAATGGAAGAGAAATTTATGAGAGTGTTGGTGATGTTTGATTTGCCCACAAGGACGAAGGAAGATCGCAGGCAAAGCACGCAGTTTCGACAGCGATTGCTGAAAGAAGGTTATTTTATGTTGCAGTTTTCTGTCTATGTGCGTATTTGCAAAGGAGTAAAGAGTGCTCAAAATTATCTTGAAAGATTATACTGTCTAATTCCAGATCGTGGGCATGTTAGGGCTTTGATTTTGACGGAGAAGCAATTTGATAATATGCAACTTTTGATCGGTAAGCGTAGCGAGATAGAAAGGATACGAAAGCCTGTTCAACTTACTCTTTTTTGAATTTGCAAATGTAATACGCGGAAAAAGACTTCAAAAATATAGCAACGGCATATTGGAAAAAATTGAATGTTTAAGATGAAATATATTTTTCGGTTTTTGGGGATGCTAGGCAGTTACCCCACAGAGACCGAAAACTCTTTATTTTAGCCGCTTCAAAAATCACTATTTGGGATATTCTACACTCTTGCAATACCCTTTGTCAAGAGCTTCTTCGAGTCCCTATTTTATCATAGAGTGATTTTTGAAGCGGCTAAAACCAATGTTATTTTGAATTGTGAGGAGTTGGTATTTTATCATAGAGTGATTTTTGAAGCGGCTAAAACATGAGCTTAATTCAAATGGAAAGAGAGGCAATTTTATCATAGAGTGATTTTTGAAGCGGCTAAAACAAACCTCCTAGCTTGTTGCTTTGTTTTAACATTTTATCATAGAGTGATTTTTGAAGCGGCTAAAACAGAATTG
>CAUWEE010000290.1:0-3728 GCA_963557095.1 uncultured Helicobacter sp.
ATTGCGATGAGCAATAAAATCCTCAAGACATCGCAATTGACTCAAAAGAAGAGTGGCTTGAAACTCTGAGAGTCGAAAATTTTCACCATAGTGGATGAATTCTTCCACTTTGCAGAGAGGATTAAGACCGCGATTTGCCAAAGAGCGAAGTGTGAGAGAAAGCATCTCATCATCGCAGACAATCATTCCTCCCTCACCACTTGTCATAATTTTTGTGGAAAAAAAAGAAAAACATCCAAGATGACCAATCTGACCAGCTTTGTAAATCTGCCCATTAGGATCAGTAGCCCAAGCTCCATGTGCATGGGCGCAATCTTCAATAAGAAAGATTTGTTTCTCTGTGCAAAGTTTTTTGATTTTGAATATATCTTTTGAAATTGCTCCAGAGAAATGAACGATAATGACAGCTTTTGTGTTGGGGGTTATTTTCTTTTTGAGGTCGGCGTAGCTCATTAAAAAATCATCATCAGTATCGCAAAAAACAGGCTTTGCTCCAGAATTTACAATGCTTGATAGGTTGGCAAAAAAGGTTTGCGTTGGCACAATTACTTCATCATTAGCAGAAAGATTAAGAGATCGTAGAGCTAGATCAAGAGCTGATGTGCAAGAGTTGGTTACGATTCCAAACTGTCTCCCACAGTATTTTGCGAATTCTGCTTCAAATTTTCTGACATTTTCTCCCATTGAGAGCATTTTTTCTCCACTTAGGATAAGTCGGGTTTCATCCAAAATCCACTCTATTTCTTTTTCTGGAAAATAAGGAAAAGCTGTAGTGTATTTTTTCATTTCTATTGCCCTTGTGTTTTGAGATCTTGGATGTAAAGATTTAAGCCCTCTTGAATACTTTTAGCTTGAAACTTCAGAAGCTTTTTTGCTTTTGAAATGTCTAAAAATGCATTGAAGTTATTGGGAGATATTTTTTGGCTAAGTTTGATTTCTGATTTTGAGCCTAGAAGCTCAATAAGTTTTTGGGTGATCTCAAGGACAGAAAGACTAGAATCCGCACCAATATTAAAAAGTTCATAGCCTTGGATGTTAGATTCTAGTGCTAGAATAATCGCATTAACAGCATCTTGGACATAAAGAATGTTTCGCAAATATTTACCCTCGCCATAAAGTTCTATAATCCTATTGTTGATAGCATCTTCTTTGAGAGTGTGTATGAGTCCACCTAAATGATTTTTCCCATAGATTGCCGGGAAGCGGAGTGCAATACAGGTGAGATTTGCCCTTCTTTGGCATTCCATTTCTAGAAGTTTTTCACAAATATATTTACTGAGTCCGTAGTTGCTTGCTGGGCTTACTGGAGATTCTTCATCTGTGCTAAATGATGGAGAGGCTTTTGTGATAACGCTAGAAGTTGAGGAGTAGATGATTTTTGTTATATTTCTGCTTTTTGAGAGTTTGAGAAGATTAAGGGTTGGCGTAATCGTGTAATCATGATAATCATGATAATCATGATAATCATGACTAGCGTATTCTACCATAGATGCGAGGTGGATACAAGATTTGGGGGCGAAGTTTTCAAATATTTCTTCCTGAAGATTTTTAAGTTCAAGCTGCATAAAATGAAAGTTTTTGTTTTCTAAAACTTCTTGCGAGAGAAAACCATATTTTCTCCTGCCTACTCCAATAACTCGATAACCAAGCTCAATAAGACGCTTGCATACTTCTGTCCCCAAAAATCCAGTTGCCCCTGTAACTAAAACGCTATCTTTCAATATTTTTTTCCAATACTAAGTGATATCTTCCATAGGTGTTTTGCTTCAAAATATCATTGTGCTCGATAAGTTCTCCCCAGATTATTTTGAAACTTGTTTCTTCAATGAGCTTATGAATCTTTTCCAAATTATAAAAGCTTTGAACTGTTCCAAACTCATGTTTTTCTTCCACAACAATCTCTCCATCGAAATTTTGCCTATTTTGATGTGGGCTTAGATCAAACAGGGCAATACTTGATGAACTCATCAGGCTTAGATAAAAGTATTTTGTGCTTACTCTATCAATTTCCAAGAGCAGCTGTTTTGCTAGAGAAAATGGCAAAGAGTCAAGCACACCTTCACTAATTGTAAAATCAAAAAAACAATCGCTGAATGGAATATGTTGCCCATCATAAGTTGAAACTTTTGTTGGATCAAATCCTGCCAAGCTAAGCAATCCTTTTGCTTGAGAAATGGCATTTTCTGAAATATCAATCCCATAAGCATCTATTCCAAACTCACACATCAGGGCTGTAATCCTTCCTATTCCACATCCAAAATCCAAGGCTTTAATCCCCCCCCCCCAATCATAAAATCACCGTAGGAGTCGGATCCAGTTTTTTTGCGAATAAAGCGATTAATGAAATTAACCGTTTCTTCTTTTGGATAGAACATATAGTTTTCTCCTCTTTTATAACTATCTTCCCAGCATTGTTTTTTGATATCTAACATTCTATCTCCCTAGTTTATAGTGTAATGATTTCATCTTCCTCAAAATCTTTTTTTGCAATTTTTCCAATGACATTGTCCCATTCCATTGGCGAGAGACCATTGGCTGGGCGTTTGACTTGCAGATTTTCTTCACTAAATCTTTCCCCAGCTCTGATTGCTCTGTTGGCAACGATAGATTTTCTTGCGATGGCTTTATTTTTCTTTTCGCTTTCGCTTTCTTGCTTGATTCCATTGCCCAAAGCAAGCTCGATCTCGCGGATGCAGCGCACCATTTCTTTAAGCTCGTGGGGTTCAAGGCTTGCCTTGTGATCTGGTCCTTCCATATTTTTATCTAGGGTGAAATGTTTTTCTATGATTTTTGCACCCATAGCTACCGCAGCAATGGGGATATGAATGCCTTCTGTATGGTCAGAGTAACCTATAGGTAGATGAAAAGCATTTGCAATGGTCTGCATTGCTTTGAGATTGACATCTTGCATCGGAGTGGGATATTCTGTATTGCAATGCAGGATGGAGATCTTTTCTCTTTCTGTTCCAGAGTTTGTCAGGATCGAGATTGCAGTTTCAATTTCTCCAAGATTTGACATTCCCGTTGAGAGGATGATTTGCTTATTTAGCTTGCCAATCATTCTGAGGTAGGGGAGATTTGTGATTTCTCCACTAGGGATTTTGAAAATTTGCATTCCAAGTCTGTTGAGCAGTTCGATGCTTTCAAAGTCAAAAGGCGTGGAGAGAAACTTGATTCCTACTTTTTGACAATGAGTAATGAGTATGTTCCAGTGTTCATCTTTGAGAGCAATTTTTTCAACCATCTCCAATTGACTTTCTTGTGCATCGTTTGTATTGTGTATTTGATACTCTGCTTTTTTGGCAAAGCGACTGATTATATTTTTTGGTTTTCCTGTTTGAAATTTAACGATATCGGCTCCAGATTCTTTGGCGAGTTCGACAAGTTTTTTAGCCAATTCAATATCTCCATTGTGATTAACTCCAGCTTCAGCGATGATGAGTGTTTTTGTCATCAATTTCCTTATGTAATTTTTATGATTTATTCCCACCGAGTTGATGCTTCAAATTATAGTCTGTAATCTCTAAAAGTGTTGTCTAAGTTGGGGTGATTTATCTTTATTAGTCCGCTAGAAAGATGAGTAGTCTTTCTGGAGCTAATAGGCATAGAGCACTGTATCCTCTGGAACCATTTGGTGATTTCTGAGAAAAAATTTATAGTCTTGATGCAGTGATTTGATATATTTTGGAATCTCAATTAGGTCATTTGCCTTATGATAGACGCAAATG
>CAUWEE010000291.1:0-3079 GCA_963557095.1 uncultured Helicobacter sp.
ATATCTCTCAAAACAAGGAACTTCTTCCTTTCCAACAAAAAATTGCCCATCTCTTTTGTTCTTGCTTTGAGCGCAAATTTGATTCAAAGCTATGGGAATGGCTATATTTAAACAATCCTTTTGGAGACCCATTGATTAGTCTTGCTTTTATGGATGGTGTTCTTGTCGGACACTATGCATTTATTCCTATAGCAACCAAACAGCATCGCACTCTATTATCTGTAACTACAGCGGTGTTAAAGGCAGCAAGGAAACACAATATCTTTTTTGATTTGGCAAAAAGAGCTTATCAATTTGCAAAACAAATGCATTACGACTTTATAGTAGGCTTTCCAAATAAAAAATCTGCTCAAGTCCATTAAAAAATAAAAGACTGGACGAAATACACAACATTTGTATCCCAATGCTACTATAAAGATTTAAAAAATCTGCTCAAGTCCATGAAAAACTATTAGACTGGACGATATACCCAACTTTTGTATCCCAATGCTACTTTAAAGATTTCAAAAAACTTTCATTCCCTACAACAAAAGATAAGTCCTGCTCACTAGATCTTAGCAATTCTAACTTCCTCAATTGGAGAACCTCAAAGCCAAATGCGACATATCATCACAAGGGACAAAATTTCTACAAATTTTATGGAGACGATATTGATATTTTGACACTAAGAAATGATTATCAACTTTTGGATTTTAAAAGCAACTTTCGCATCAATTTTTTGACGATGTCAAAAGATCTAGAGAAATACAAATGCTTTGATTACCCTTTCGCTGTAAAAAACCTACATTCTTCAAAGACTCCAAACTTTTATCCCGAATTATTGATGTCAGATGTTTTTTAAATCCATAAAAGAGACGCTTTTACCCTCAATCTTATATCTGACAGAGAATCTTGATGCGATCTCAAACTTTACAACTTAAGGAGAAATTCAATGAAAAAAATTTTAGCAGTTACAGGAATACGAAGTGAATATGACATTCTCTATCCAGTCCTAAAAGAATTTGAAAAACAAGGATTTGAAGTCTGCATCGCTGTTAGCGGTGCGCATCTGAGTGACATCCACAACAACACTTATCAAAAAATAGAACAAGATGGTTTTAGAATCGCGGACAAAATCGACTGCCTACTTAGCACAGATCGATTGATACAAAGAAGCAAGGGGGGGGGGCTATTGATCATTGGCCTTACACAAACTGTTGAAAGAGAAAAACCTGATTTTTTACTTGTGATTGGAGATCGCGAAGAAAGTATCGCGACTTGTGTGGTTGGAAACTATATGGACATCTTAACAATCCATATAGGTGGGGGCGATCCCGTATATGGAAATTCCGATGATCCCATTCGCTTCGCTTGTTCCAAACTTGCACACATTCATTGCACAGCAGCCAATGAATATGCCCAAAACCTGCTCAAAATAGGAGAAGAGAACTGGAGAATCGTCAATGCAGGAAATCCTTCATATGTCAATATTGCAAATGTGCCCAATAAATCAAGAGAAGAAATTTCACAATTTTTAGATTTTGACATCACAAACAAAAATTACATTACTCTTCTCAAACATCCTCTAAGCTCTGAAGTCAATGATGCCGGAGAACAAATGCGCATAACAATCCAAGCTTGTGCAGATTTTGCTCAAACTCACAATCTCCAAGTCGTCGGAATCTATCCCAATACAGACCCAGGAAGTTATCAGATCCTTGAAGAGATCAAAAAAGGTGAAGCCCTATATCCTCATCTAAGGTTTTTCAAAACTCTCCCAAGAGAAATCTTCATCAATATCATTAGAAATACTCTAGCGCTTATAGGGAATTCAAGCATGGGTATTTTAGAAGCACCTTTTTACAAGCTACCTGTTGTAAATGTTGGAAATAGACAAAAAGGGAGACTAAATGCTGGAAATGTTGAATTTGTAGAATATGACACAAATCTAATAATGTGCGCTCTTCAAAAAGCATGTTTTGACAGCCAATATCGCAAGAAAGTGCAAAATCTCTCTAATCCATATGGGGATGAAAGTTCATGCAAAAAAATAGTTGATTTTGTCAAAAATATTGATACTCAAGATAAGAAATGGTATGTCAAAACAAAACTATGCTAAGCCATACCATTCTCCATACTCAGCTTAAGTGATGTCTAGAAACAACAGAATCATTGATATCACCTAAGAAATGAAACGCGCTGCATCTTTTGTATGAGTAGCAAATCATAATGGGAAACCTCACAAAAGAGGCTAAACTCTGATCCTCCTTGATTTTTGATAAAATTTCAAAAACCTCAAGCAAGGGATGCAATGCTCAAAAGATCTATTTTCAAAAATTGCTCTCATCACCAAAAATCCAATGAACAACACCATCTATATGCTCCCTTGCATCAAAATCCCGATGTATCCATATGAAAAATATATTGCTTGCTACAGTGCTTTACAAAAGCCCTTATTTTGAAAATTTTTTAAAAGATCTTCTTACTTCTATCAAAAATCAAAGTCAGCAGAATTTTACTATGCTCTTTTTTCTAGACAACATAGAGCAATGGCAAGTTCAAAGCATCATAGAAATATTGCTTCCACAACAAAACCATTGTTTTATTCAAAATACAGATAGACTTGATCCTAGCAGGATCCGCCAAGAACTTATCAACTATGCATATCGCAATCACTTTGACACACTGATTTTTTGTGATTCTGATGAGACTCTCTTCCCCAACAGGATAGAAAGCACGATGTCTGCTATGAATGATGATATCGATTTTTGTTTTTGCAATACGGTGCTAACAGATGATAAGCTAAAACCAGTAGATGGACATGGGTTTTACGATTTTAGAGATATTCCTAAAAATATAGAGGATATAACTCCTATCCTCTCAAAAAATTTCATTGGCTTAGGGAATCTAGCAATCAATCTTAAAAAGAAAACACTCTACGAACTTGATCCGCAAACCTTGGCCTATGATTGGTTTATCGCTACACATATGCTAATCAATGGATGGCATGGAATCCAAATCCAAGAATGTCTAGGCACATACCGACAACACAACCACAATTATATCGGTGGGAACTTTGTCCTCAACTCACACACATTAA
>CAUWEE010000292.1:0-2803 GCA_963557095.1 uncultured Helicobacter sp.
CATTAGCCCAGACGGCTTCTGATGCTCAATCTTTGACTTCTGACAAGTCAAACAAGAATAAACAAAACTCGCAATTTCTCTTTTCATTCCCGGCCACCAAAATAACTTTTTCAAATCATGATACATCTTCGTAGCTCCAGGATGAATACTCAAGCCACTACGATGTCCTTCTTCAAGAATACTCTTCTTAAGTTCGATAACATCCGGAATACACACCCGATTACTAAATTTCAAAACACCATTCTCATCAATTCTGAATTCACCACCTTGACCTTGATTCACTAGAGTCAACTTATCAACCAAAAGCACATCGGATTTCTGACCCTCTCTGATCTCATCCAGAATACCACTCGTTAACTTCAACATTCCCAATTTAACACTATTGTGAGTACTCTCACACACCAAACTCAAGTCTCTAAACTGCTCAATTAAATCCAATTCCTTAACCATTAACATAGACATATGCAATGATTTCCGACTCAATGCATCAGCCACTACGTTTGCTTTACCCGGATGGTAATTCAAACCAAAGTCATAATCCTTCAGAAACTCTAACCATCTCCTCTGTCTCATATTCAGCTCTTTCTGATCAAACAAATACTTTAAACTTTTATGGTCACTGAAAACCTCAAATCTTGACCCGTACAAGTAATGCCTCCATAACTTCAGAACAAATACCACAGCTGCCAACTCTAAATCGTGTGTCGGATATTTCCTCTCATGAACCTTCAGTTGTCTCGAAGCATAAGCTACAACCTGCTTATTCTGCATCAAAACACCACCCAAACCCAACAATGAAGCATCACAGTAAACCTCAAATGGTTCCGACGGACTTGGTAATATCAGAATAGGAGCAGTAGTTAACCTTCTCTTTAACTCTTGGAAACCTTCTTCACATTTTGAGTCCCAAACAAACGCTTGCCCCTTTCTAGTCAACATCGTCAACGGTAACGCCAACTTAGAAAATCCCTCAATGAATTTCCTATAATAACCTGCAAGTCCAAGAAAACTCCTTATCTCAGAAACTGACTTCGGAGCTTCCCACTTAGATACCGCTTCTATCTTAGAAGGATCAACAGCAACACCACCTCTTGAAATCACATGACCAAGAAAACTAACCTCTTCTAACCAAAATTCACACTTGGATAGTTTAGCAAATAACTTCTTTTCTCGTAGAATTTCTAAAACCACTCTCAAATGCTCAGCATGCTCTTCTTCAGATTTCGAATACACCAAAATATCGTCAATAAACACCACAACAAACTTGTCTAGGTACGGATGGAAAATCCTATTCATATACTCCATAAATACTCCAGGCGCATTAGTCACACCAAAAGGCATTACAGAATACTCATAATGTCCATACCTTGTTCTGAAAGCAGTCTTCTGAATATCCTCAGTTTTCACACGTATCTGATGATACCCCGATCTCAAATCTATTTTGCTGAACACACTCGCACCAACCAACTGATCCATCAAATCATCAATCCTCGGCAAAGGATACCGATTCTTGATCGTCACTTTATTCAGTTGCCTGTAGTCCACACA
This sequence comes from uncultured Helicobacter sp., assembly GCA_963557095.1. GTDB lineage: Bacteria > Campylobacterota > Campylobacteria > Campylobacterales > Helicobacteraceae > Helicobacter_G. Next base: position 1,549 of record CAUWEE010000292.1, read on the forward strand.
CAACCTCATAGTACCTTCTTTCTTCTTAACCAATAACACTGGTGCACCCCACGGTGACACACTCGGACGAATAAATTTCTTATCCAACAGATCTTCCAACTGACTCTTCAATTCAGTTAACTCAACAGCAGACATACGGTACGGAGCCATCGATATCGGTCTAGTACCAGGTACCAAATCAATCGAGAACTCAACTTCACGCTCTGGCGGCAATTCATTCACTTCTTCAGGAAACACATCAGGAAAATCACACACCACGGCTAGATCGCAAATCACCAGTTTATCTTTAGCCTCCAAAGTCGCTAACAGCATAAACAACTCTGCCCCATCTGCTACTGCCTCATTCACCTGCCTTGCTGATAGAAACAAACTCTTTCCTTCCTCAATCTCAGGAAAGATCACAGTCTTATCAAAACAGTTGATATAAACTCGGTTAAACACCAACCAGTTCATACCCAGGATAACATCAATCTGCACTAGTGGAAGACACACAAGGTCTATCCCAAAGTCTCTACCAAAAATACTCAAAGGACAATTTAAACAAACTGAAGTAGTAGTCACTGAACCCTTCGCAGGAGTATCAATCACCATACTCCCATGCATCTCAGATATCTCTAATTTAAGTTTCACAGCACAATCCAAAGATATAAAGGAATGAGTCGCACCTGTGTCAATAATAGCTACAAGAGGAAAGCCATTAATATAACACGTACCTCGGATCAAACGATCATCTGCAGAAGTCTCAGAACCCGATAAAGCAAAGACCTTGCCTCCCGACTGGTTCTCTTTCTTCGGCTTAGGACACTGTGGGCTAATATGACCCACCTCTCCACAGTTGAAACAAGTCACAGTCTTCAACCGGCACTCTGCAGCCAAGTGACCACCCTTTCCACACTTGAAACACTTCTTCTCATTACTGGTACACTCATGGATACGATGTCCAGCCTGACCACATCTGAAACACTTAGCAGGGGCACTGGAGTCTCCCCCACTAGGCCTCTTCATCCCACTCTGTCTCTGGAAACCTTTGCCAGCTGCATACGGTTTCCCACGATCATTCTGATTCTTGCCTTTCCTATCAACCCTCTGCTGATAGCTTTCCGCTCTGGCCTTGGTATCCTGTTCAAAAATCCTGCAACAGTCAACCAAATCAGAAAACACTCTAATCCGCTGATACCCAATAGCCTGCTTGATCTCGGGACGCAGCCCGTTCTCAAACTTCACACACTTTGAAAATTCCCCAGTAGCCTCGTTA
>CAUWEE010000293.1:0-2765 GCA_963557095.1 uncultured Helicobacter sp.
AGATGAGCCTGTGACCTACCAAGAGGCCATAACTGGTCCCGAGTCTGAGAAGTGCCTAGAAGCCATGAAATCTGAAATGGATTCCATGTACACAAACCAAGTTTGGACCTTGGTAGAGCCTCCTGTAGGAGTTAACCCTATAGGATGCAAGTGGGTCTTCAAAAAGAAGACTGACATGGATGGTAAGGTACATACCTATAAGGCAAGACTGGTTGCAAAAGGATATAAACAAATTCATGGGGTTGACTATGATGAAACCTTTTCACCAGTTGCAATGCTTAAATCTGTTCGGATTTTACTTGCTATCGCTGTATATCATGATTATGAAATATGGCAGATGGATGTCAAAACTGCTTTCCTTAATGGGAATCTTCTTGAGGATGTGTACATGACACAACCTGAAGGATTTGACATACCAGAAGAAGCCCAAAAGATATGTAAGTTACAAAGATCAATCTATGGATTGAAGCAAGCTTCTAGAAGCTGGAATCTTCATTTTGATGATTAGTAAAACAATATGGATTCATCAAGAATGAAGATGAGCCTTGTGTCTACAAGAAGGTTAGTGGGAGCATGATCGTTTTCCTGGTATTATATGTAGATGATATATTACTCATTGGAAACGATGTCCCTACCCTGCAACAAGTAAAGTCTTGGTTGTGGAAATGCTTTTCTATGAAGGACCTAGGTGAAGCAGCCTATATATTAGGAATCAGAATCTATAGAGATAGATCACAAAAACTGCTTGGCCTAAGTCAGAGTACATACATAGACAAAGTGCTGAGACGCTTTAATATGCATGATTCCAAGAAAGGATTCATACCTATGCAACATGGCCTGTGTCTATCAAAAACACAATCCCCTTCAACTAAGGAAGAAAGGGATCGCATGAATAAGATTCCATATGCATCTGCAATAGGATCTATCATGTATGCCATGTTATGTACTCGACCAGATGTCTCGTATGCTTTAAGTGCAACGAGTAGGTACCAATCTGATCCTGGTGATGCTCATTGGGTAGCTGTCAAGAATATCCTTAAGTATTTAAGAAGGACTAAGGACTCATTCTTGATATATGGAGGTCAGGAAGAGCTGGATGTAATTGGATACACCGATGGTAGCTTCCAGACATATAAGGATGACTTTAGATCGCAATATGGTTATGTGTTTTGCTTAAACGGTGGCGCTGTGAGTTGGAAAAGTTCAAAGCAAGATACAGTTGTTGATTCTACATCCGAGGCCGAGTATATTGCTGCCTCAAGTGCAGCAAAGGAAGCTGTTTGGATCAAAAAGTTCATTAGTGAACTTGGCATAGTTCCTAGCATTGTGGATCCCATTGGTCTCTATTGTGATAACAATGGTGCTATCGCACAAGCTAAGGAGCCTAGATCTCACCAACGATCCAAACACATACTTAGGCATTATCACCTCATACGAGAGATAATAGATAGAGGAGATGTGAAAATATGTAGAGTACCAACACTTGACAATATTGCTGACCCCCTGACAAAGCCTCTTGCGCAGCAGAAGCATGATGGCCATACTAGATCTATGGGCATTAGGGGTATGCCTGATTGGCTCTAGTGTTAGTGGGAGATTGTTGGTGTAAGCCCTAGAGGCCAATACTTTTGGTACTTGTATCGAATTATTTATTAATAATAAAAGGCTTTTTCTTTATTATGTTTGTTTAATAAAGTCCCTAGAATAGATAGTCCGTTTAATGTATCAAGTGTGACTTAATCATGAGATCACATTAAACATAAGGACACTATTCTTAAAGTATCCGTAGTCGAGCTTTATTGTGAAGTGGGATAACATTAAAGCATTAAGACTATTATGTTTGTAGACTGATGATCACATCTCATGGATCATGGATAAAGAGTTATCAAGTCTTAAACATAGGTATGAATATTAGGAGTAATATTTATACCGGATTGACCCGCTATGAGAATACTATATAGAAAGTTATGCAAAGTGTCATAAGTTATTCTCATGGTGATAATGGTGTATACCACTCTTCGACCTGAAACCACTATGGACCCTAGATGTAGAGTCGAGTGCCTTATTGCTGATCAAACATTGTCCGTAACTGGATAACCATAAAGACAGTTGATGGGTACTCCACGAAGCATGCTGAGGGACATGAGTGACCTAGATGGAATTTGCCCATCCTGCGTAACAGGATAAATGTCTATGGGCCCAATATTGAACTGGACAAGGATGACACGGTCTATGCCTTGTGTTCAATATAGACATAAGGGCAAAAGGGTAATTATACACATAATTATTATCACAGGAGGTTTTGTCAGATCACATGACATTTTCGTGTCTTGGGTAGCAGTGATGTGTTGCTAGATACCGCTCACTGTTTATTATGTTAAATACGTGATTTAATATAATTGCCAACGCCGCGAAAACCTACAGGGTCACACACAAAGGACGGATTGATGAGAGATAGAGTAACTAAGGAACACCGTAAGGTACGGTGCACTTAAGTGAATTGTAGAACATCGTAAGGTACGGTGTACTTAAGTAGAATACGAAATATGGTAAGGTACCAAATACTTAAGTGATTTTGGCATATTATGAGATATGGGCCAAAATACACTTAAGTGGGCTTTTTAGCTTGAAGCCCACACAAGTGGTTCTATAAATAGAACCCTTGTGCAGAAGCATTTGTGCAGTTGTTATTTCATTTTTCTCTCTCTCTCTCTCTCTCTCACTTAAAGCCTTCATTCATAGCAGCTATCACTGAGATTGAAGGA
>CAUWEE010000294.1:0-2721 GCA_963557095.1 uncultured Helicobacter sp.
TGACATTCTCTAAGTGTATTGCCTGTCACACTCATTCTAAAATGGACATCATATAGGCTAATGAGCGAAACGATAGCTAAGCTATCCCATTCCTCAATTGTGTCAAGTCTCATATCTGGAGTAAGTTCTTCTTCTCTTTGTAGGGCATCTTGAATATGTGTTAAAAATTCTTTTTTGGTCATTGATTATCTCCTTGATAAATTTCTGGCTTTAAAATAATTGCATTATTTGCAAGTGTTGTCAAACAAGTCGCCCAGCTTAATCCAACACCAAATCCACTAAAGATGAGATCTAGCTCATTTTTTCTTTCCTGAGAGTGAAAAAAATCACAAAGCGCTAAAGGAATTGAAGCTGAGCTTGTATTGCCGTATTTTGCAATGCTTGAACAAGGAGCTTTATCTGCTGGAAGGTCAAGTCTTCTTATTATATTTGAAATGATGTAAGCATTGGCTTGATGAAAAAATATGTAATCAATCTCTTTTATATTTTTTTGAGCATAGTGGAGAATATCACGAATTGCAGCAGGTTCTTTTTCGATAGAGAAATTAAAAACTTCTGCTCCATCCATACAAAGAGTGTTGGCAGTTTGAGGAGTTTTTTTGAGTGATGATGGATGAGCAAAGCCGCTATTGGGAAGCACAATGTTTTCCCAGCCCCTTCCATCAGCGTAGAGGGCAAAAAAACTTGTTTGATTTGCACGGGTAAGAAGAGTGGCGCTACCAGCATCTCCAAAAAGTGGAGTTGTATTGCTATCCTTATCATCAACGACTTTGCTTAGAGTGTCTCCTGCACAAAGCAAGATATTGTGTGCGCCACTTTGAATCAAGGTTGATGCAAGAAATAACCCATATACATAACCACTACAGCCTTGATTAAGATCAAAACAAGCACAATTTTGAGAGAGCTTGAGTTTATTGTGCAGGAGGTGAGCATTATTGGGCTGAAGGAAATTTGGGGTTTGTGTCACGAAAACAAGTCCATCAATTTCCTCTGGGGAAATGTGATTTGCTTCAAAAAGATGCATACAGGATTGGAAGCATAAATCAAGAGTTGTTGTATTTTTATCAGCAATATGTCTTGCATGTAGTCCAATTGCTTTTTTGATTCTTTGAACTTTTTTAATATCTCCTCCATAGAGGAGATCAACTTGATCTTCAAGTAAGATTGTTTTCTCTGGAACGCAGGTGACAATAGAATGGATTGTTGAACAATTAAAAGTCGATTTCAAATATATCTCTTGGTTTCATTTGGGATTGTTTCTTCAATTATATTCTCTTTTTCTTGAATCTCTCACTTGATTCAAGGCTTGCTTTACAAACTACCCTAGATGGAATCTTAAAGGTCTCTAATTTTTCTCTACAAAAATTCCTAATGATTTTTTTAATCTCACTTGCTGAGATTTTGTTTTCATCAATTACAACTTCACAACTAACAATTTGACCAGTGATTGCATTCTTTTCTCCATAAACTAAACAATCCAAAATCCCATCAATTTGCATAATCACTCCCTCAACTTCTTGAGGCAAGACTTTTTCTCCCCCTACATTGATAAGCTCTTTGGCTCTACCAATAATCCTAATATATTCTTCTCCATCAACTTTCTTGCTCTCTACTAAATCCCCAGTCTTAAAATATCCATCCACAAAGTTCTCCATACTCGCATTTAAATATCCCAAAACTTGAGTTTTTGACTTGATCCATAGCTCATTATTGACAATCTTGTATTCTATATTCGGATCGGAAAGTTTGATGAAGAGTTCATCTTGTGTTTTTATCTTGATTGCATTGGTCTCGCTTGTGCCAAAACTTTGTTTGAGTTTAGCATTTGGAAAAATTCTCTTGAGATGTGAGATAAGGGTAGGCGTTATGGTTTCTGAACCATAAGAAACAAGTTTAATTGATTTGAGATCATAAGTTAGATAAGCTTTGCTCAATACGATCAGATTGAGAAAAGTTGGCGGTGCTGGAAGAATCTCGACATAATGGTTTTGGATTTGTTGACACACACACTCTGGTGTTCTGTATGGTGGGATTGTCAAAATTCCACCGATGCTGAGTTGCCTAAGCAAGACATCAATACCAGCGATATGATCAAATAGATAAATGCTGATGGTGTTGATTTTGTTTTCAGTTTTATTTAAATGTGTGTGAGCGATTGTGTCAAGGTTGTGAAGCATTGCCTTTGGTTCTCCAGTGCTTCCACTACTAAAAATAATTAAACCGCTTTGATTTAGCTTTTTGAGTTCATCTATGAGATGATGTTTATTCGGATGGTGGTGAGGCTTAAGGAGTGAGTCACAAATCGAGTAATCGCTCATAATGATTTCTTGTTTTTTGGAATTATTAGGAGAATCCTTTGGGAGTGGGGCAATAATACATTTTTTGAGTGCAAGGGCGAAGAGTTTTACGATGTTCTCATAGCTAAAATCGCCAATGAGGCAAACAATGCTTTGATTTGGGATGGCAAGATCTGTAATCGCAGTAGAAATGTCCTCAAGGAGTTGCTTGTATGTGTAGCTTTTGTCTTTTGAGATAATTGCTATGTTATCGCCAAACCTTACTAGATTATCTAGGAAGCTCTGCATACAAAGCCTCCTATAAAAGGGTTAAACCAGAGATTTAAGGCTAGCTGTTTATTGTCCCCCCCCCCCTGTAAGTTTTCTTACTTTCTTGAATCTCTCACTTGATTCAAGGCTTGCTTTACAAACTACCCTAGATGGA
>CAUWEE010000295.1:0-2442 GCA_963557095.1 uncultured Helicobacter sp.
CCCAACAAGTCTATCTCTTTGTTTTAATTTTACAAATAACTTGTAAATAGTTCTATCATAATATACCCCCCCCCCCTAATCTGCTCTAAAAGCTCGTATTCTTGAAAAAGATGGCAGGGGTATTGAGCTTGATAAATTTTTTGAGGGACTTTTTGGATAGCAATGCGATGCCCTTCATTTTTATTGCAAGGGGTGCGATCGAGGATAATGGCATCAAAATTAAATCTTTCAATCAAAGAATCTAGGACTTCATAGGGATTTTTAAGGTATTGTAATACACTAGAGAGGATAAGGATTTTTGTATCTTGAGGCTTGAGTCTAGATTCTGCCTCTTCAAAACTTGAGTGAAATAGGAGTTCTTGAGTTTGAAAATGCTTTTTGCCTGCTTTGATAATTGGTTCTTGTTCTAAGATATTCCAGCTTAACTTTGGGAGAGAACGAAGGAATTTTCTATTTTGAAAATAAAGGCTTCCCAAACTCCCTCCAAAATCAAGGACATAAAGACTTTTTGCTTGTAAAAGTGAGGTGAGGGCAAATAGACTACTTAGTAGAGGATAGGGATGAGTCATTTTGTCAAACAAGATACTGTCTCTTTCATATTTGCTTTCATCATCTCTAACAACTTTCATCACATTGATAAGCTTATCAAGATAGGTATAGGGGTCATAACCCTTGCCCTTGATGTTTGAATTAGCCTCATCCCAGCTTGTGTATTTTCCTATCCACTGGATGTTTCTTCCTGTAATTTTATTAGCTACTTGTAGGGCGATTGGGGGGATGAAAGACTTGATCAAGTGCTTCATCGAAAAAACCTTTGGATTGTCTTAAGAAATTTGTTTTGCCAAGAATTATGTTTTTTAAAGAAATGATGCAGAGCCTTTCTTGCGATTGGATTCTCCTGGATAGGTATTTTGTAGGGTTTGGTATAGTTTTTAGTGATTTTTCCAAAGAGTTCATCTTGTGGTGCATTTTTAAAATGAGTTCCCTCGTAACCTATATTCTCTACAAGAGAATCTCTAGGGTAGAGGCAGAGCATATCATTCAAAAAAGCTGAAGCATACCAGCGAATTGCCCAAGAGTCATTTTTCCCTTTGATTTGATCTTTGAGCATTTTGGTATAAGGATAAGAACCATCAAGATCAAATTCTCTTTGAAGATTTTGTGCTTTGAGTTGAGAGAGAAGTGCGCTTCCATCTTTTTCAAACTTTTTCCAAGCTCGATTCCAGGTTGCCCAAGTCCAACAATCTGCACCTTTGATAAAAAAGCTGCTCTCTTGCAAATCAGTGGGGTAGTGAATGGGGAAATTGAAAGCTGTGATACAGGAGACTTGCTCCTCATCAGCATAGAGTTCAAGAGCAGTATTCATGTATTCAAGAAAATGAGGAGAAAGAAGAAGATCGTCCTCTAGCACGATGGTTCTCTCATATTGATTAAGGGTTTGGGTTACCCCATCAATGATGTTTTTGGCTAATCCAAAGTTTCTCTCTCTCTCGATAATGGTTGTATTTTTGAATCCATTAATGGAGTGGATGTAATCTCTGACTTGAGCAACTCTTGCTTGATCTTCTTGATTTCTGGCTGCATCAGAATAGACAAAGAGATCGCTTTCTTTGGCTAAGGGATTTGTAAGCAAGGACTCTATGGTTTGGCGTGTGTGAGAGGGACGATTATAGACAAAAAGGATGATTGGGGCTAAAGATTGCATTTAGAGAGTTTCTCCAGTTGGCTCTATGGTTTTAGCATGCTCTTCTATAGCACTGAAGAGATTGTTGTAGTAGTTTTGATCTTCTGTGTTGGTTATATATCGTTTAAGTTTTTTAAATTCATTATCTGGACTTATTGAGTTTTTAGATGTTTGGATTGTTTTGATTGCGTTTTTTACATCTTGGTATGAGGAGATATGTAAAACATTGCCCAAAATGCCGTAAAGTCCAGCTTTACCTGAAAACAGAATGGCATGTTTTTTTTCAAACATTGCTTCCAAGGTGACAGTTCCATTGATGGTTGCAACAGCTTGTGAATGCTTGATAAGTTCTTTTGTAGAAGCATTGAGAGCAATAAGCGATACATTTTTTAATTTATTGATTTCTTGATAGAAATAGGCATTTTTGAAAAAGATAATATTGTGTAAAAAATAATGTGTGAATTTGGTATTAAGCATAAATTGGTGTGGATGTTCCTTAACATAGAGCTTCCAGTCTTCAGGTAGGGCACTCGCAAGCATCTTGATCATTGTGAGTTGGCTTTCTAAGATCGTTTTTCCTATCACTGTTGCTTCTGGTTCTAGATGGATGCTGTAATAGATATATTTGTTTTCATAGTCTGGAGGGCAAGAGAGTTTTTTGTAGGTTTTTTTTATTTTTTTGAGAGCAAAAAGCGATTTTAATTTGTCAAAGAAAGAATACTCAATTCCCAGATAATAGCATTTGAAAGATCGTCTCA
>CAUWEE010000296.1:0-2352 GCA_963557095.1 uncultured Helicobacter sp.
TTCAACTTGAATATTTGCCGTCGCACTCATTCCGGGGCGCAAAAGCAAATCCTCATTTTCTACATCGATGCTAATTTCATAGCTCACGATATTATCCACAACACTAGAGCCATAATTTATCTTATTAACCCAAGCTTCAAAAACACGGGAGGGATAAGCATCCACACTAAAACTCACTTTTTGACCAAGCCTAATCTTTCCAATATCTGATTCTGCAATTTTTACTATAAGCTTCATATCTTTAAGATTCTGCGCAATCTTAAACAATTCAGGAGCAGAAAAGCTCGCTGCAACAGTCTGTCCTACATCAACACTCCTCACCAAAACAATCCCATCAATAGGCGAGGTAATAATTGTATTTTTATAATCAATCTGAGCAATCTGAATATATGTCAAGATTTCTTGAATATGAGCTTTTTTGCTCATTACTTCAGCTCCGGCAACCTCATATGCCACTTGAGCATTTTGCACATCGGCAAATGAAGGATACTTCCCTCCACTCTGTTTATGAAGCTTTTGAAGTCTTTGAAACTGCCATTTTTTATCCTTAAGTGTGCTCTGAAGAGAAAGTAATTGTGCCTTGGCTCCATCAAGTTGAGCTTTTTGTCTTTCAAGCTCTTGCAAGATTTTTCTATCATCGATCTTGGCAAGTATCTGTCCCTTTTTAACACTGTCATTTGTATCTACAAAAAGCTCCTCAATCTTTCCAGAAACTTGAGAGCCAATTTGCACTTCATTTAGAGGATTTAAAGTCCCTGTTGCGCTGATTTCATTGGCAAGATTGCCTCTTGTAGGAGAAACTGTGACATATCGAATTATCTTCTTAGGAGTTTTATATTGATAAAACACATAGCCTCCACAGCCAACAAGCAACAAAAATAAAACAAAATAAATATAACTTTGGGGCTTCTTCTTAGAAGAAACAACATTTAAGATTTCATTTTTCATTCACAATCTCTAAATTACACTTCATTTTCCAACTTATTAAACTTTTCTTCCCATTTTGCAATCCTTGCAAGAAGATCATCTAGATCTTGACAAGCATCAAGTTTTCCCAAAAACCTATCTTGCAATCCCTCCAATCGCTCAAAAACTCTAATTGCCTTTTCACCTTCTTGCGTAAGCCGCGTCCCTCCACCTCCCTTCCCCCCATTACTACTCAAAACTAGCTCTTTGCCAGCTATCTCATTGATTTGATGAATATCATCCCAGGCAGCCTTATAGCTCATATACATTTTCTTGGAAGCCTTAAGGATAGAGCCTTCTTTTTGGATATGTTTCAAAAGCTCAATTCTCCCCTTCCCAAGATAATTCTTACCCCCTTTCCTAAGCCAGATTCGAGAAGAAATCCCAACTTTATCCATTTAATAAAACAGCTCCAATCACACCAGCAATCATCAAAGGAATGTTATACATCAAAAATGTCGGAACACAAGTATCCCAAATATGATTGTGACCACCATCAGCGTTGAGTCCAGAAGTGGGGCCCAATGTGCTATCACTTGCTGGCGAGCCAGAATCTCCCAAAGCCCCAGCAATTCCTACAAGCAAGATAATTGATGGTATTCCAAATCCCAATGCCAAACCAAGAGGATAATAAATGGCTGCGATAATAGGGATCGTCCCAAAAGAAGTCCCAATCCCCATCGTAATCAACAAGCCAACAAAGAGCATCAAAAAGGCTGATAAGACTTGATTCCCTCCCCAAAAACTAATCTCATTGACAAGCATACCAACTGCCCCAGTCTCTTTGAGCACCCCAGCAAATCCAGCTGCAACAAGCATAACAAAAGCAATAAATGCCATCATCGACATCCCCCCCTCCATCACCGAATCAATATTTTTATAAGCAATCCCCCCTGTGACAATCATCACAAGCAAGCCACACAAAGCCCCAAGTGGAAGTGAAGCACTAAAAATCTGAATAACAAAGGTGACAACAACTCCTGCTAAGACCCCATAATCTTTTGTATTCATTTTGATCTGTTCCAAATCAAGCTCTTCTGATCGCGTCTGTGCATACTCTCTTGGACGCACATAAAACACAAACACTGCCAAAAAAAGTCCTACAAGCATCGCCACCCCAGCAATCCACATCACAGAAGTTACATCAGCAAGGCTAAGATTGGCTCCATTTTGATTGAGATTATCCCTAATAATGCTCTGAAAAATCAATCCAAAGCCAATAGGTAGGACAATATAAGGAGCTTGGAGTCCAAAAGAAAGTGCGCAAGCCACAGCACGCCTATCAAGCTTAAGCTTATTCATCAAAAGCAAAAATGGAGGGATCAACACAGGGATAAAAGCGATATGTACAGGAATAAGATTCTGTGATAAACAAGCCACAAAAGC
>CAUWEE010000297.1:0-2278 GCA_963557095.1 uncultured Helicobacter sp.
TCTAGCTAAGAAGCTTAAACATATTACAACCACTGCTAAAGTCCCTCACCCCTATGAATATCATCACGATATGTTGGGATTCAATTATCGCTTGCCCAACCTCAATGCTGCCCTAGCCTTAGCCCAACTTGAACAACTTCCAAAGTTTCTGCAAAGCAAATTCGAGATAGCAAAGTTATATGAAGAATTTTGCTCTAAAAACGGATGGGAATTCATCAAAGCACGAGAAGAAACAATGCCAAACTTTTGGCTCAATGCCATCAAACTAAAGAACAAAGAAGAGCGAGACGAGTTCCTTACTCAAAGCAATGCCTTAGGTATCATGACGCGCCCAATTTGGATGCTCAATCATCAAAATCCAATGTATATCCACTGTCAACACGATGGACTCAAAAATTCACTCTATCTTCAAGATAGGATTGTCAATCTACCAAGCAGTGTTAGAATTTCACAATAAATCAACTCAATAGGAGAAGAAATGCAAGAAAAAATCCAAAACATTGTCATCCAAGCTTTAAAAAACTTAGCCGATGAGCTTGAAAATCCTCAACTTCAAAACCCTGATCATCAAACTAAAATCTATGGGGCAGAGGGCAATCTTGATTCTTTGGCCTTAGTTAGTTTCATCACCGATGTAGAAGAAATGATTGATCATGAGTTCAGCACAAATGTCACTCTTGCTGATGAAAAAGCAATGAGTTCGCGCAATTCACCATTTAAAGATGTAGATACACTGACACAATACATTCAAAATTTATTGCAGGAAAATAAATGAAAGTCTTTGTTATTACAGGAACTAGAAAAGGAATAGGAAAAGAGCTTTCTCTTCACTTCCTTAATCAAGGGTATATTGTCTGTGGATGCTCAAGAGGAGAGAGCAGTATTGCCCATCCAAACTATAGGCATTTTGAGCTTGATGTCAATGATGAAGACAGAGTTGTTGATATGGTAAAAAATATCAAAAAGGAATTTGGTCAAATTGATGTCTTGCTTAATAATGCTGGAATTGCCTCTATGAATCATATTTTACTCACGCCCTACAAGACAATGAACAATATCTTTTCAACTAATGTATTTGGAAGCTTTCTCTTCCTTAGAGAGGTAGGCAAGGTGATGAGTCAAAATGCAAGAAAACTCAAAAGTGAGGGGAAAAATCCACATTTTAGGATTATCAATTTTGCAACAGTTGCGACACCATTGCGTCTAGAAGGAGAAGCAATTTATGCAAGCTCCAAGGCAGCGATTGTCAATCTCACTCAAGTAGCAAGTTTTGAGCTTGCAGAGTTTGGAATTACCGTCAATGCAATCGGCCCAACTCCAGTCCCTACAGATCTTATCAAGAATGTTCCAAAAACAAAAATGGATGCATTGCTGCAAAGACAGGCCATCAAAAGATTTGGGAAATTTGAAGACTGTCTCAATGTAGTAGAATTTTTCATTGATGAAAAAAGTGACTTTATCAGTGGGCAGGTGATCTATCTTGGGGGAGTTAATGGCTAAAAACCTGATTGAAAAATTTCAAACTTTTTCAGACAGAACTGCAATCATTCACCAAGACAAAAGCTTTACCTATCAACAAATTTTAGAAAAGATCAATCAATATTCCAAATCCCTCTCTGCCCTCCCCCCTCATAGCAAAGTTGCGATTGTAGGGGATTACAGCTTGGAAAATATTGCTCTCTTTTTTGCCCTTTATCAAGATGGGCATATCATCATTCCGATTATTTCCAAGCAAGGTTTAGATGAAAAATTGAGCGAATCTAGTGCGGAGTTTATTTTTGATCACGACATTTCAGCCATCCAAAATCGCAATACCCCAAATAAGACTTCTTTAAGCCTTGGCAAACACGCAGGATTGATTCTTTTCAGTAGTGGCAGCACGGGTAAACCCAAAGCTATGCTTCATAATCTCGATAATTTAATTCAACAATTTGCAGGCAAAAAGACTAAGCAGCTCAATATGCTACTGTTTCTTATGTTTGATCATATTGGTGGCATCAATACGATGCTCAACATCTTCTCCACTGGACAAACAGCAATCATCCCAAGCAATAGAAAGGATGTAAATCACATTGCTTCTTTGATCGAAAAATACAAAATCTCCATCCTACCTGCCTCTCCAACTTTTCTCAATCTCATGCTTTTAAACAAAGTATCAGAACATTACAATCTCTCTTCACTTAGAATGATTAGCTATGGAACAGAAACTATGCCCGAAACCCTTCTTAAAAATCTTCAAAAAACATTTCCAAAAACAAAGTTTCTGCAAACTTTTGTA
>CAUWEE010000298.1:0-2114 GCA_963557095.1 uncultured Helicobacter sp.
GAAGAAGTTCCTTTTTTTGAGAGATATGCAAATAGTTAATATCTGGACAATTTGGCTCCTTGAGCTGATTGAAGTTCGAAATTGCAATGCATTGAGTAGTGTTCTGCATATTTTTTGCATATCCTCTTTGTAGCCATACTGGAGTGATGCCTATTTGACTTGCTCCATAGAGATCGGTATTGGGGTTGTCTCCGATCATATGACAATCCTTTGCTTGGAGAGCGAAGTGGTCCAAAACCTTTTGAAATGCATTGGGATGAGGTTTTTCGTATTTTATTCCATTTTCTCTCGCATAAAACACGGGCATATGGGATAGCTTGAGATTTTTTATTTTGTTTTTTTGCGCCTGCACTGGACCATTTGTGAGGATGGCTGCAGGATAATTGTTTTGCTCGAGATATTGCAAGAAATCTTTTGCATCTTGATAAAGTTCAATCTCACAATCAATGTTTGCATAGAGATCAAAAAGTTCATTATGATGTTCTTGTGTATAGCCAATAGGTGCAAGCTCAAGAAAAGTTTTGAAGATATCTTTGGAATGCAGTCGACTTTCATCAGAGAGTGCCTGAGAGCAGATATGTTCAAATGAAGATTCATCTAGCCCATGTTTCTTCCAAAAATCTAAAAAAACCCAGCGAAGATATTGATTTTCGTCATAGAGGGTGTTATCAAGATCTAGAATATAGCCCCTCATTGATTGACCCACAGATGAGAGAAAAACCGAAGAAATCTTGCTTCCTGATGGGGGGGGGCAGAGTTCTTTGTTGATTTGTATTTTTTCTCCAAGGAGTAATTTGATAGCAAGATAAGGGAAATTAAATCCAAGATCCACATCAATAGAGCTACTAGCACCTAGGCGTGGATTGAGATCAAAAAGGACAATTTCTCCTTCTTGATTGAAGGCAAGCTCCATATTGTTCGTATAAGTTAGATCAAAGACTTCGATGATTTTTGAGCAGAGAATCTCTAGTTTCTCATCATAGGAGACAAGTCCTCTATAAGTCTGAGAGGCATTGCCCCATTCTCGAATATGTTTGAGGCTAAGGAGATTTTTCCCATCTTGACAGAGAGAGTATGCGCTTACAAAAGGAGAACTTAGGCATTCCATTATGATTAACTCTTCAAATTCAGCTTTTTGTTCAAGAATTTTTTGAATGCTCTGTATGTCTATTTCATTCTCGGGTTTTTTGTGAAAGAAATGATCAAAATCAAAATGATTTCCAATAATATAAACTCCCCTTCCTCCTCTACCAAAGCGGGGCTTGATGACAACTTTTTTATGTGGGAAATCTAAAATATCTAGCGCCTCGCAAAACTCTTGGTGGGTTTTGACAAGTTTGAATTTAGGTGCATGCTGTGGAAGATGTTGAGTGAGTGCTTGATATACCGCTCCTTTGTCATATGCCCTAATAAGCGAATCATAAGTTCCCACAAGAATAGGGGTTTCAAATTTATCTTTGTATTTTGCAAGGGCGAGATTATCTTCATTTCCACAGGGGATGATGACATCAATACAATGTTGTTTTGCATAGTGATTGATAAAATTTGCAAAGAGTTCATCATTTTCTGCACTATTTGGCGATAGGGCAAAGTGATCAACCATTGTTCTGCACACTGCCCATTCGAATGCATCGACGCCGAAGATTTCTATTTCTCGCTCTCCATTTTTTCTAAGTGCATAGATAAGATCAGGACCTGTAAGTCCGCCAATTGTAGTGATGAGGATCTTTAGCTTATTCATTGTTGTTCTCCGACAAAATATTTTTTAGGGTTGTAGCGATATATCTTGCATCATCAAGAGATATTTTCATATGTATGGGCAAAGAGATGTGTGTTTTTGTCAAGCTTTCTGCTTTTGGACAGGAATATTTTGCTTTGAGGATGTTTTGCTGATGGAGGAGAGGAGAGTAGGGTGCATCAGCATAAATGTTGTATTTGGAGAGTTTTTCAACGATGATTTTTGGATTATGCTTTTTGAGAAACACAATAAATCTCCAATAAGAGTGACGGTATGTCTTTGGCACTTCTTGGAAGGAGAGAAGATCCGACATGCCCCCCCCCCCTTGTAGTTCTGCTTTATAGGTTTTAGCAATTTGATTGCGATGAGCAATAAA
>CAUWEE010000299.1:0-2017 GCA_963557095.1 uncultured Helicobacter sp.
TTGTCGGAAGTGAGGAGAATCTAAAATCATAAAAAATCCCTTCAAAGACGCGTGAGAATCTCCCATCTTGAGGTTTGCGTTTTTCATGAATGTCAAGAGAGCATTCAAGCTTGAGGCTTGAGCTTAGGAGTGAGAAATACTCTTCTTTGAGACAGAAAAGTTCTTGCATTATGGAATCTACCCTGATGCGGATTTGTGCATCATCTTTCATACTTTCAATATGAATATCGCTTGCTTGTTCTCTAATTGATTCTTGCAAGATGAAATTGAGCATTTTTTGGATGGCAAGATTCTCATCTTGTGCGAGTTGAAGGCAGATTTCTTCAAAAGTTTGCTGGGCTTTGTATTTTTGGAGCTGATAGTGGAATTCTTCTTCTAGGATTTCAACTGCTAGAATGTCCTTGTTTGAGGGGGTGAGGAAGTCTTTTAGTATCTCTACATTTTGGATTTTGCAAGTTGCGATTTTGATTTGTTTAGAGTTTTCTTCAAAAACAAAGCTTTGAAGCTTCTCATAGAGCTGGATAGAGAGAGTGGGAATAGGGGTGAGTTGGCTAGAGAAGTTTGAGCTCATTGGACTTTTTGCGATATTGAATTTTTGTCTTCGTTGATGAGGGCTTTGAGTTTGTTTTGAAAGTGTTTGGATTCTGCTTTTTCTTTGGGTTGAGTTTGAATGATGCTAGGGGAGATGACAATCACCATTTCTTCACTGAAATTTTGATCCCATTTGTATTTGAAAAGATATTTTAGAAGTGGGATATCGCCCAAAAGCGGAATCTTGAATTCTTTTTTGTTTTGCACATCTGAAATCAAGCCCCCAAGAACAATTTTTTCTCCACTTCTAACTTTGATAATAGAAGAGAGTTGATTGGTGGATAAATTGGGTGGAGTTTTGAGTGCGTTGGGTTCGTTTTCAAGTGAGGCATTTTTTGCTCTTGTGATGGAGGGATTGATTTTTAAGATAATCTCCTCACCTTGAATAGAGGGAGTAACATCAAGCAAAACTCCTGAAAAAATACTTGGATAGGTTTCAATAGAGTTTTGGATATTTGAGCCTTGTGAGCTGCTTTGATAAACCGAGTTTTGAATATATCTTAGGACACTTCCTACAGAGATGATTGCGGGTTGATTGTTGAGTGTTAGCACTTTTGGATTGCTGATTGAGCGGGTTTCTCCATAGCTTTCTAAAAACTCTAGAATTCGATTGAGGCTTACGCCTTGGGAGAGGATGTTGAGTTCCATATTGATTCCTGAACTTCCAATTTGCACAAAGCTACTTCCGCCATTTGGATTTGGTGAGGGGATTGAGATATTGCTGAGATTATAAAACTCATTCCAATTGATTCCTGCTGTTTTGTTTTTGTTGTGTTTGATGATAAGAATTTGTGCATCTATAAGGACTTGAGCGTGCATTTTGGAGTGAAGTTGATTCAAATAGTTTGTAATGCGTTGATGTCCTATTTTGCTTGCTGTGAGTGTGATGAGTCCTGCATTTTTGTTGATTGTGATGGATTTTGGAATCTTATCGATGAATTTGTCTTCAGGACGATAGACAATTTCGCTGATTTCTTTTTGGATTTCTCCCCAAAAATTATTTTCATCAATTGAGAAAATCTTTGTCCCACTGCGTCCAGAGTTGGAGATATTTTGCGTGCTTCCAAGTGTAAGCGTTTTTTGAGAAATACCTAGATTGTCCTGATAGATTGGGGAGGAGTAGAACTCCTGATTTGTTGCATTGGGTGAGAGGACAACATCAGTGCTTGATGAGCCTACTCTTGAGGTGGAAACATAGTTGAGTTCATAAGTTTTGGTATATAAAAAGGAAATTTTTAGGATTTTGTTTTGGAGCTCATAATGTAGATTTGCCTCTTCGAGCAAGAGCTCAAGGAAGGTTTTGGCATCAAGATTTTTCACATTGAGTTGCGGTTTGTTGTGAGTGAGGATATCCTTTGCAAAGGAATCAAGATAGATGAGATTGAGTTGGCAATTTTGAGCAAGGCTTTCAAGGATTTCAAGAGAG
>CAUWEE010000300.1:0-1943 GCA_963557095.1 uncultured Helicobacter sp.
CACTTAGCCAAGAGATACACGCAACAACTCTGAGCCTCCCCATAGCCCTCTTCCACACAAAAGAGGATATACTTCAAATCATTGATTCTCTTAATAGGTGGCAAGGATGAAAGGGATTGTTTTAGCTGGAGGTAGTGGCACAAGACTCTATCCTATTACAAAAGGTATAGTCAAACAGCTTTTGCCAATTTATGATAAACCTATGATCTACTATCCTCTTTCGGTTTTACTACTCTCTGGGATCAGGGAAATTCTCATTATTTCTACCCCTAAGGATATTGAAAGATTTGAAGATATTTTTGGTGATGGTAAAGATCTAGGTGTGCAAATCCAATATGCTATTCAAGAAAATCCAAACGGACTTGCTGAAGCCTTTATTATTGGTGAAGAGTTTATTGGCAATGATGATGTTTGCCTTGTGCTAGGGGACAATCTCATTTATGGAGAAGGCTTAATTAAAACACTTCAATCAAGTCTTCAAAAAGTTCAAGCCACTCAGACAAGCATTGTATTTGGTTACTATGTCAAGCATCCTCAAAGCTATGGAGTTGTTGAATTTGATTCTAATTTCAAGGTCGTTTCTATCGAGGAAAAACCCCTCAATCCAAAGAGCAACTATGCAGTGATCGGACTTTATTTTTACCCAAATGATGTTGTTCAAAAAGCCAAAACTATTGCCCCCTCAAATCGAGGAGAACTTGAGATCACCTCTATCAATCAGCTCTACTTGCAAGAGGGACGACTTAATGTTGAACTTTTAGGTAGAGGCTATGCCTGGCTAGATACAGGAACACATGAAAATCTTCTTGAAGCTGGGAATTTTATAGAAATCATCGAAAAGCGACAAGGATTAAAAATCGCTTGCCTTGAGGAAATTGCCTACAAAATGGGGTATATCACTAGGGAGAAGCTTTTAGAATTGGGTAAGAAGATGGAAAAGAATCAATATGGACAATATCTCATAAGGATTGCACAACAATGAAAAACATACTCATCACAGGTGGAGCAGGATTTATTGGGAGCAACTTTATAGAATATTTTTTGAAGAAATATCCCCTTTACCATATTGTTAATCTTGATGCGCTTACCTACGCTGGAAATCTTGAAAATCTTAACTTCACTCAAAACTATAAAAATTATGATTTTATCCATGGAAATATTTGTGATCGAGCACTCCTTATGAAGCTATTTGAACATTATCATTTTGATGCTCTTATTCATTTTGCAGCAGAATCCCATGTGGATAACTCCATTTCTTCTCCAAATGCTTTTATTGAAACAAACATCAACGGGACTTTTACTCTTTTGGAAATAGCTAAGCATTTTTGGGTTGCAAAGCCCTTTAGCTACCAAGTAGAATATGGGATCTTTCATCACATTAGCACGGATGAAGTCTATGGCTCACTTGGTGCTAAAGGGTTCTTTTCTGAAAACACAGCTTATGCTCCAAACTCCCCCTACTCTGCCTCAAAAGCCTCAAGTGATATGCTTGTAAGAAGCTATCACCACACCTATGGATTAAAAACCCTCATCACCAACTGTTCTAACAATTACGGTCCAAAACAACATAATGAAAAGCTCATTCCTACCATCATTTGCAAAGCTCTTGCCAATGAGCCAATTCCTATCTATGGGGATGGGCTCAATATTCGAGATTGGCTCTATGTAGAAGATCATTGCAGAGGAATTGATTTAGTTTTTCACTCAAATCAATATGGAGAGACCTACAACATCGGCGGAAACAATGAATACACCAATATCGCCATTGCCCACAAAACCTGCTCTATCCTTGATGAACTTCTACCAAGAAAAAGGGGGTCTTATAGCGAACTTATCAGCTATGTCACAGATCGAGCAGGTCATGATAGGCGCTATGCCATTGATGCAAGCAAGATCAAATCCGAGCTTAACTGGCATCCACAATATTCATTTGAAGAAGGAAT
>CAUWEE010000301.1:0-1939 GCA_963557095.1 uncultured Helicobacter sp.
GTGTATCTCTTGGCTAAGTGGATATTCTCCACATAAGATTCCTTGCATTGCTTCTTGTTTGTGAGGAGGAATGGGGTAGTGAATCTCGCTCATTATGCCTTGAGAGAGGAGATAATCTTTGAGCTTATCTCTATGGGGGTGGCGAATATTGAAAATATGATAGACATCAAAAAAATCTTGATGGACTTGAGGGAGGATGTATTTTTCACTTGAAATTCCTTGTAGATAGAGTGAGGCAAGTTCTCTTTTGTGTTCTGTGATCTTGGGAAGAAGCTTGAGTTTTTTGCGCAAAAAGGATGCTTGAATCTCATCAAGTCTTGAGTTGTATCCTAGATAGCGATTGATGTATTTTTGCTGTGATCCATAGTTACGCAATGCTTTGAGTTTGTTGGCCAATTCTTCATTATCTGTTGTGATTGCACCCCCATCTCCTAGAGCACCTAAGTTTTTGGTCGGATAGAAGCTAAAGCACCCAATCCCAAATGTTCCTACTTGCTGATTTTGAAATTTTGCATAGTGAGCTTGAGCGCAATCTTCAAGTAAAAAGAGTTGATGTTTTTGACAAATCGTTTGAATTCTTTGCATATCACAGGCTTTGCCATAAAGATGAACAACAAGAATAGCTTTTGTTTTGGCCGTAATTTTTTCTTCTATTTTTTGCGGATCAATATTGTAGCTTTGGAGATTGGGTTCGACCAAAATGGGCTTTAATCCAGCTCTAATGACTGCTAGAATGGTGGCGATATAGGTGTTTGAAGGGACAATGACTTCTGAATCCTTTTCAAGTCCCAAGGCATCAAGAGCTAGAATCATTGCATCAAGTCCAGAGGCTACACCAATGCAATGTTTTGTTCCTACAAATGTGGCAAATTCTTTTTCAAATTTTTCAACATTCTCGCCAAGAATAAACCAGCCGTTTTGTAAAAAAGTTTCAAATTCTTCTTTATACTCGTCAAAAAAGATTTGATTGCTTTTGTATAGGTTTTCATACTCAATCATTGGGGATATCCATAATGTAATCATCGGGATTATAATGCTCTGAAGCCAAAACAAGTAAAAAGGCCTCAGAAGAAAAATTTTGCATCGTGTGCCATTCATGAGGCTCTAGAAGCAAACATTTTTGAGGAGAGTTGAGCAAATAGGTTTTTTGTTCTTTTGTTGTATGAATTGTTATTTCACAGCTCCCTCCAAGACAGATGAAGGCTTGTTGAGTTTTTTTGTGAGCATGCCCACCGCGTTGTTGTTTTGCTCCATAGATGTAGTAGATTCTTTGTATGTCAAAAGGGAGAGTTTTTTCCAAGACACTCAAAGATCCTCTCTCATCAGTGTGTGTTGGGATATTGATCCATTGAGCCATTATTGCTCCTTTAGAAATTGTTGGATTTGATAAACATTGTAAGCTTTTGATAACTTTCTTTTGATGTAGCGTAAAGGGGTTTTCCAAGTAAATTTAGGGATAGAGCGAGCATCAAAGTTTTGCTTACCAAATCTTTCTCTTAGAGTAAGTAAGTGCTGAATGTATGGAGCGTAGATTGTTTGGAGTGTATTTTTGGGCAGCATGTATGGACAGAGATCAACTTTGTTTTCCCCGATGAATTTGAGGTGGTGAAAATGATAAAAAATAGGAGATAGATGGGCAAATTGTTGGATATTCCAAGGAGCAAGCCCGCCTCTAAGATTTTCCATGACATGGACTCCTTCAAATCGAGTTGGCCAGTCATCTAGATACTTTTGATCTCCAAATTTTCCATCTTCAAACCTAGCATAGCACCATTCATTGCATTTCTCTCTCCACCATCTACAAGCTTTTAATCCTTGTGCGTTGTTTTTAAATGTCATAAATTGCACGCAGTAGATCCCGCTTGTCTTTTCTTGATTGTATTTGGGTGTATAGCGATGAAGGGTGATAAGGATGGAGTTTTCTCCCATTTCATCTATA
>CAUWEE010000302.1:0-1915 GCA_963557095.1 uncultured Helicobacter sp.
AAAATCCTAGTCTTCCGCCATAAAATGCGCCATTGATTCCCCAATATCTTGATCCGGCATCAGAGATATTGAACCCCAATATAAATCCTAAATTCATTCCAAAACGATGTTTTTCATCTGTTTTCACAAAGTCAAATAATCCATCAAAAGCATAATAGAATGGAATCAATGAGTAAGCAAATAAGCCCCTATATTTTTCTCGTTCTGTCCCTCCAAGCTTTCCCAAATCAAATCCAAAATCAAATCTAGCTCCAAAGGTATGACGCAAGCCTACTTTTTCGTGATCATATCGTTGCCAGCCTCCAGAAATCCCCACAGAGTATCCAATGGTCGGGGTAACGAACGATCGCACAAGAAGGGGATTGGCTGTGATAATATAAAGATTGGCCATTTGATCTAGGCATCCCGCCCCTCCTTCAATTCCAAAGAAATGTTTGGTTCGCTCTTCTCGTTGTCGTTTCTCTTCTTCACTCAAAAAAAGATATCCCAAGAATCCAAAAGATTGGGTTATGCATAAAATGAAGATGATTAAGATCTTTTTCATTCTTTCTTTCCTCCTTACTTTTTCGTCCAAAATTTTCCATTGAAATGATATACAGACTCCATCTTCTCTGTCTTCACAGCCTCTTTGGCTTCACCCCTAAAGATATTCTTAGGTTCTTTCTTATCCTTGCCTACTTCCACCTTGATGCTTTGAGAAATGCTAGAAGGACGAGAAGTGATAGAGCCTGTGATGCTCCCCCAGTCATTTGTTCTTAATCCTGTCATATTGACAATGTCTTTGTGTGTATCTTTTGTTGCATTGATTGTGTTTTGAATGCTTGTTTTGATATTGAGAATATTTTCTTTTGAGAGAAGATCTTTTAATCCACCTTGTGTTTGGATCTTTTCAAATCCTAAATCCTTAAAACGATTTGCAATCTTTTCAAACCCTCCATTGAATATGCCTTGATGCACGATCCCTCCCCAAAGCTCATAACCCGTAATAAACGCTGAAGCACCCACACCCTGATTTACATCAACATTCACATCCTTGAAATCTAGCTTAGTCATTGTATTGCTTTTGATGGAAGAGCTCTCATCTGCGGCAGAGATGTAGGCATTGCTTAGGCTTGTATTCCGATTGGTTGTGATATTGACTTTCTCTGCTTTGATTCCTGCTTGCTCTTGGATGGTTGCATTGAGATTACCTTGGATGTTGGCATCGATGTTTGCGAGTTGAGCTAGGTAAGCAGCACCAAGGCTTCCTGTCTTAGCCTCAAGATCCACTCTCCCACTTGCAGAGTGCGACTGGATACTTCCGATGTTGAGATCTCCTTTGACATCCATCTTGACATTGTTTGCCTTGAGATTCCCTCCAAGAATATTGACATTGCCAAATAATGTATTGCCAAGGAAGGCATTTAGATTTTTTGTATCAAGGGCGAGGCTGTTTTTGAGATCTTTGAGCAAGAGAGGGGCATTTATAGCCATACCAGCAAGAGCGACACCTTGTTTATATCCATTCCCCTCCTTTTTAGCTTCTACATAGTTTTTGATGTTGTTGAAGAGTTTTTTGGCTCTGTCTCCTATGGCTTTGTGGTTTTTTGCAGCTTGAGTGGTATCGACTTTTGCTTGTGTTGTGGTGATGCTGAGCTTGTCTGATTGGATAGAGGCGTTATTGACCTTTGTAGAGGCGGAGCCACCAATATTGCCCTGAAAATCGGTGTCAAGCCTAAGATCTAGGATATTTGTTGAAACACCGACACCGAGCTTAATATCATTTTTAATCTGGGCGTTAAATTCTGTCTTTGTATCTATGCTTGCAATCACATTGACATTTTTCCCTGTGATCTTGGTCTCTCCTGTGGCATCGATAGAAGAGCCAATGATGTTTGTGTTTTTCTCTGAAGTGATAGCAATATTGTTTCCAACT
>CAUWEE010000303.1:0-1817 GCA_963557095.1 uncultured Helicobacter sp.
TTCCCATTGTTTGATTATTTCTAGAGGGATGGAGCTTGGATTGCTGCCATCGCATTTGCCGACAAGCTGAAAGCTGATTTTCATTTTTGTGAAGCCAGAATTTTTTTGAGAAGGGCAGAGGGCATATAAAGCTTTGCAAGTTTTTTGCTTAAGGCGAAGAGGTAATAAAAGCAGGTATAAGGAAAAAATTTCCCATATTTTTTCGCTATGACAAAAGATTCATTGGTTCGTAGCACTCCATAGACATCACTTGATCCTCCAGTATGAAAACTAGAGACTATCACTGGGATGAAGTAAAAAGAAAATTGCTGATCAAAGAGTTTATAGATAAGTTCATAGTCGCTTGCAAGTTTGTAGTCTTGAGTATTGTAGAGGTATTGTTGATGGATTTGGGTTTTAAAAAATATGGATTGATGGATAATGTTTGCGCCAAATCTTTTGAGGCTTTTTTCTGCATTTTGAGGAGCAGTTTTGACAATGCTTAAGTTTTGATCACCATAGATGACTTCAGTGTTTCCAATGATGAGATCGTAATCTTTTTTGTTTATTTTTCTTACGCTTTCTAATACATTGGAGTTATAAAACCAATCTCCACAATTCATAAAATTGATCCATTCTTTTGTAGCCAAGGCGATGCCTTTATTCATCGCATCATAGATTCCCTTGTCCTTTTGGCTTAAGAATTTAAAAGTGAGAGTGGGGTGTTGCGAATGCGTAGCTTCGATGTAGATTTTCCCATCACCAGATTCTTGATGAATGATTTGTGCATGGGTTTGCAGATAGTTTCGGATCACTTCCTTTGTGCCATCTTTGCTATCCCCATCAATAAGGATATATTCGATTTCTTTATAGCTTTGTCCAATGACAGAATTCATCGTTTCTTCAATGTGTAAAACATCGTTATGGACTATGGTGATAATTGAATATGTCGCCATTTTTAAGATGATCCAATATTTGAGTAGATTTTTAGAGTATTTTATCTGACTTTATGCGAATGCAAATCATCTAAGAGCCTTATTCTTGAATAAACTTTACTTCTCTTGTGTTGAATTCTTCCATAAGGAATGTTGCTTGCCTTGAATATAGGCATAAATTTGGAAAATTTTATAGCTTAACTTTTCCAAAAGAGAGGATGTAAAAAAGGATTCTCGCCACAGTTTGCCATCGAAAAAAATAAAAACTTGAAATGATGCAAGCACCAAGAAATGGGGGAAATAAATTGATGCAGATAGCATTAATTAATGATGATTTTTTAATTTTTTGTGTGATTTGAAGTAATTGAGATTTTTTAAAAAATCTTGCTTCAAGAATAAAAGCGGAGAGGATTTTTTTCTCAAAAGAATTGAAGATATGAGATTTTTTTATATTTTGCTTTTTAAAATGTGGAAGAATTCTTAGAATCTCAAGATAACTTGTAATTTTTCTTTCAAAGGAAGACAATGAAATATCTTTTGTTGTTGAGTTTGGGTTATTTTGATAGAAGTAGAGATTTTTTTGGATTTTTCTATAAGTTTTTGCATTCAAACTTATGATTAAAACCATTAAGCCATCTTCCATTACATTAAGAGGGGGATGAATTCTTTGCAAATCTTTTAGATCTTTTTTGAGAATCGAGGTCTTAATTGCTTTATCGCATAGGCTTTGAAATGAAGTATCAAGATTGATTGATTCAATGTTTTTGTTTAAAGCAAAATCTCTTTGAAACAAAGCAAATCTTTTTATCCTAGATGGGAAATATGTGAAATTGAAATGCAGGATATCTACTTCTTCTTTTTGAAGTTTTTGATAGATTATTTGGCAGGCGTTTTTGTCTAAAA
>CAUWEE010000304.1:0-1799 GCA_963557095.1 uncultured Helicobacter sp.
CCCTTGATTTTAAAATGCTCTTTTTTGGAATCAAGGGTAAGGCAATCTGGAGTGTAGCTTTGAATTTTGACCGCATCAGCACCGATTTCTTTGGCTTTCTTGATGTGTTCTTTGGCAAGACTTAAGCTTTGGTTGTGATTAGCGCTAAGCTCGGCAACGATGAGAGGGGGGTTCATTCTGTCTTCCTTAGATTTTTTTGCATTATAAAAAAGTTTTGTTCTTCTTCAATAACTTGAAATTGGTGTTTTTGGTAGAAATGTAGTGCTTTTGTATTGCTTTTTAAGACTTTAAGAAAGATTGTGGGGAGATTGAGTTTTGTGGCTATAGAGATAAGTGTCTTGATCATATGGGAACCAAGACCCAAGGCATTTTTGTGTCGATAAATTCCAATATTTTTATGAATGAGATTGAGATAAGCAACCCCATAGATTTTTTTATTCATCAAAAAAGCAAAATAAAAATCTTCTTGTTTGAGTTGTTTTATAAAAAGAAGATGAGTTTTTTTAGAAATCGCAGATGAGTTGAAACTTGCTTGGCGAACGGGGTTTTGATTCCTAAGATGAAGAACGCGAATCTTTTCTTGATATGTCAGAAATTCAAAGGGTTTGTAGCTAGGTGATGTGAGAAAATGCAAAAGAGCAGTTTTAAACAATTGGGGGAGTTTTGATCCAAAAGCAATTTTTGGGGTATTAAGTGCGGGTAGGCGTTTAAAGCATTGAATAAGCTTTGTTTCCAAAGATTGATAGGGATTAAAGATGGGAAGCACAAGCTTTGAATCGCAATAAGATTGGAGTTGCCTTTTTTGATTTTTGGCAATGCAGAGGGCAATTGTTTTTTTTCTTCGACTTAAGATTTCATTTAGGCTACCACCGCTAGAGCAAATCGCAAACTCACAAGAATCAATAAGGCTGCAAACCTCGTAAGAAGAAAGATTGGAATAAGTTTTAATTTGCTTTGAAACTTTTGTATAGCTTGGACTAATGATATGAAAAACAAGTGAGCTTAGAGGAGAGAGGATTTGCACAATGTGCTCAATTAGCTCATTTTGATTGCTTCCTCCAAGTGTGATGAGGATGTGATTTTTTCTCTCACTTTGCAGGGGAGTTAGAGTATGAAAGATGGGATTTAGGATGACATAGTCTTTTCCACCATAAAAGTTTTTTTTCTGTTGTTCAGATCCATAAGTTGGGCTTAGAATAAGAGATTTTTTGGGGTAGGGAAGCCTTAGAAAATCATCCAAACATAGCAAAAGCTTGGAGTTTTTGTAGAGTAGATGATAAAACTCAAGTGAAGCAATATAGCTATCAATGATGACAATTTCAAATTGTCCATTGATATTTGGGCAGGGTAGGGAGTGAAATGTGCTTTGAAATACAATAGAGGGGTAATTTTGTTCCAAAAGCAAGAGAAAATTCTTGCATCGATTAAGGTGTCCTAGTCCATATTCTTCTCCGCTTTCACAAAAGAGATCAATTCTTATCATGTGCCAATTTATATTTGAGTTTTGCAAGTTCGAGATCTTCTAAGGTGTCAATGTCTTGAACCTCAAGATTTGGGACAAAAATGGGAATGCTATCAGGGGAAAAAATGGGGATTTTATTTTTGAAAGTTTGAGAAAGTCCAAAATAAAACTGCCCAGCATCGTGATAAAGCTGAGGCAAGTCTTGGGAGCGAGAATTTTGAAATTCTGGGTGAAGTAAAGTTAGGGTTTGATTCTTATAGCTAAAGCCACGAAATGGGGTAAAAGAAAAATGCGTTGCTAAAAACACATAAGATGGAGTTTGGGTTTCCAAAAGCTC
>CAUWEE010000305.1:0-1716 GCA_963557095.1 uncultured Helicobacter sp.
TCATCCTGGAGCTACGAAGATGTATCATGATTTGAAGAAGTTATTTTGGTGGACGGGAATGAAAAGAGAAATTACAAGTTTTGTGTATGCCTGTTTGACTTGTCAGAAGTCAAAGATTGAGCATCAGAAGCCGTCTGGGCTAATGCAACCGTTGGCTATTCCAGAGTGGAAGTGGGATAGTATCAGTATGGATTTTGTTTCTGGTTTACCGAGGACAATTAAGAATTTTGAAGCTATTTGGGTGATTGTTGACAGATTGACAAAATCGGCTCATTTCATTCCGATCAGAATGGATTATCCGTTAGAGAGATTAGCCGAGTTGTATATTGAGAAGATTGTAAGTTTGCATGGTATTCCGTCGAGTATTGTTTCGGACAGAGATCCTAGATTTACATCGAAGTTCTGGGAAGGTTTGCAGAAGGCTTTGGGAACTAAGCTGAGATTGAGTTCTGCATATCATCCGCAGACTGATGGTCAGACTGAGAGGACGATTCAGTCACTGGAGGATCTTTTGAGGGCTTGTGTTTTGGAAAAGGGAGGTGCTTGGGATTGTTATTTGCCTTTGATTGAGTTTACCTACAACAATAGTTTTCATTCGAGCATTGGTATGGCACCGTTTGAAGCTTTGTATGGTAGGAGATGTCGGACACCTTTATGTTGGTATGAGTCCGGTGAGAGTGCTGTGGTTGGACCGGAGATTGTTCAACAAACTACGGAAAAGATTAAGATGATTCAGGAGAAGATGAGAATTGCTCAGAGTCGTCAGAAGAGTTATCACGACAAGAGGAGGAAGTCACTTGAGTTTCAAGAGGGAGATCATGTGTTTCTTCGTGTTACTCCGATAACTGGGGTTGGTCGAGCTTTGAAGTCGAAGAAGTTGACACCTCGATTTATTGGTCCTTATCAGATTTTGGAGAGGATAGGGGAGGTAGCCTATCGTATCGCTTTACCGCCGTCACTTGCGAATTTGCATGAGGTTTTTCATGTGTCTCAGTTGAGGAGGTACATTCATGATCCGTCGCATGTAGTCCAAGTAGATGATGTACAGGTGAGAGATAACCTGACTGTTGAAACATCACCTATGAGGATTGAGGATCGAGAGTTGAAGCAGTTGCGGGGTAAAGAGATTGCCTTAGTGAAGGTAGCTTGGGGAGGACCAGCAGGTGGCAATGTGACTTGGGAACTGGAGAGTCAGATGAAGGAGTCTTATCCGGAGTTGTTCGCTTGAGGTATGTTTTCGAGGACGAAAACTCTTTTAGTGGGGGAGAGTTGTAACACCCCGATAATAATATGTATTTATTTAAATTAAATTAATAATATGTTTATTAATTTAATTAGAATATTTGAATTATTATTATTATTTTGGAATAATAATTATTGGGATAATTATTTAGTGGAATAATATTATTGGAGTATATAAGTTGGAATAATAAAAAGTCCCAATTTTTGGAAAAAGGTTTTCACGTGAAAGGGGAAAAGAGGCAGAAAGGACAAAAAGAGAACCAGAGAACGAAGGTTGAAGGAAGGAGAAGCTTGGAGCTCAGAGGCTGCCGGATTAACTCAGGTAAGGGGGGTTTATCATCAATTAACGGGTATTATGGGATGATATGTACTGGGTAGTAATAGACCATTGTTTTACCTCTGATTGGATGATATATGTTGAATTTGTGAACTGTTGAGATGAACGAAAATTTGGAATATAATTGACGAAATTCG
>CAUWEE010000306.1:0-1625 GCA_963557095.1 uncultured Helicobacter sp.
AAAATGGTGGATTTTCAAAAAATAAAAGATGCGACAAGAAAAATGAAGGATGCCATACTTGACTTAATTATAGGTTAAGCTAAAGTTGGCTAAAGAATGCCGGGATATATCTCATATGGTAGAAAGAGAAAGGGCATCCATAAAGGATGCCCCATATACTGTAGGGAGGTTGATCGAAACCAAGGACAAATCGTCTCGTTGGAGTGATGCTCTCCCTTATTATCAATATTAAGTTTTGCGCCGCAAAATTAATAATTTTCGATGTGAATTCCAAATTTTTACTCACAAAAAACATTAATTGAGATGAAAAAAGAAGATTTTCAAGAGTTCTTCAAGCAAAGAATGGCTGAAATCATGCATAAAGACACCCTTGACAGCTATCGAGTAAGAGCTAATAATGCTCATACGATTTTGAGAGAACTTAGTTATGTCTTGGAAGGTTGGCTCGCTGGAAATGTCAAGCGTTTTGAAACAGTGGGGCTCTGCATAGATGAAGCTATTAATCTTATTGAGAATGATTCTAGGCTTATATTCCCTAGCTATACCAAGGCTTTGTTTGTTGGGGATTTGAAGAGCTATGCCAGTATCTCTAAAAGCAAAAAAGATATGCCTATTGAGGAGGAAACCAGCAAACTTATCTATCTGGTAAATGAGTGCTTGGCTTCGAATGATGGCGTCTATTTGGCTAACTTAATAAAAAGTATAGAGGCGCAAGTTAAAATGGAGGGAGAAATAGAAGCTGAACGATTTAGTCCTAAATTGAGAGAATTTGATGGCTTGTTATCATCTTTTGCTTGTGAACTACTGACAATTGGGTATTCAAAGCGATACCTATATAAATTCTTCAACTCTTTTAAGAAAAACCGAAGAGGTTTGTCATTTGAGGATGCTTTTTCAGAAATGAAGCTTAAGTTTACGGAATTAAAGCAGCTCTCGTTCTACGTTGTCATTAAGCTCAACTTCAAATATACAAAGAATGCTCAAAGGGCAACAGATGCAGTAGGGCAATTGAAAGAGGAGATTCTTGATAACTTGAAGGACTATGTAGGAATGCATAAGTCTTTTCTTAAAAAGAGGAATTCTGTACGTTTCTATATCAAGAAAGTAAATGCTCTAGATGCTTATATGGCTGTAAGAGAGACGTACAACGAACTGTCTAAGTTGTTGGACTATAGGCAAGATCTTATATATGGATATACTCTGCCCAATTATGCTCTTGCCTTTTGGGATAATGAAGATGGTTATCTTGTATCTTCTGAAAAGTTTTTCGAACTAGATAATGGAGGTCAGTTTTTGAAAGATGAAGGTAATCATTTATATGAGAAATTAACCCGAATAGATAGTTCTGAGTCCGTCACCACTGATGTAAAGGACAGAATTACTGCTGCATTACGCCACCTGAGAATAGGTGATGGTCAAGTGGAGTTGGAACAACAGTTTATCAACTATTGGATAGCTTTGGAATTTATTTTTGCTTCATCGTCAAGCAAGGATAACACGTATTCTCGAATTAAGGAAAATCTAGTAAATATACTTTCTGCTTGTTATGTCAAGCGAAACCTTCTCTATCTAGAAAATTGGATGCATCGTGAAGGCATCTTAAATAATGAAGATGATTTGATAGC
>CAUWEE010000307.1:0-1607 GCA_963557095.1 uncultured Helicobacter sp.
TAGATTCTGAACTTTGACTATCTTGTAAGCTTACTACTTCTAAATCTCTTGCTTTCATCTTGATGTCTTGGGCTTCTAGGTTGGAGCTAGAGAGAGAAACTTTTAAAGCACTTGAAGCATTTGGATTATTTGAGTTTTGTGAAGAATTAGAAGTATTTGAGGGATTTAATTTCTTATCTTCTTTTATATTGCTTAAACCATCCACTCCTTGTGAATAAGAACCTATTGAAATCTTTTGAGCTAGAGTATTGCTTCCCACATAACTTACACTCTCACTTCTATCTCTCCCCTTTCCTCCTCCTGCACTTAGTCCTCCCCCTCCATTACTCCCAAAGCTAAATGAGGTATTGTA
Organism: uncultured Helicobacter sp.; assembly: GCA_963557095.1. Classification (GTDB taxonomy): domain Bacteria; phylum Campylobacterota; class Campylobacteria; order Campylobacterales; family Helicobacteraceae; genus Helicobacter_G. The sequence continues at coordinate 353 of CAUWEE010000307.1, forward strand.
GTTTTTAGAGCTTTGCTTAAAGCTTTGAGTATTAGCTAGGGCTTCAATCTTTATTTCTTTATCTGCTCTATAAGAGATTTCATTGGCTATCAAGTTGGAGCTAGCTTGGGTGATAGAATCTCTAGCATTTAAAGAAATAGAAGAGGCTGAGAGATTAGAGCTTACTTGAGTAGTAGAAGAAAGACTAGATTGAGTCTTTACTCCTTGATAACTTACACTCACTCCTGCATACATTCCTGTTCCAAAGGAAGTAGAAGCAGCACTAGCAGTGCTAGCAATAGAGCTGGCAAGATTAGTCGAATTGCTCAGAAGTGAGCTAGAGAGCAGGGCAAGATTAAGTTCATAGTCTTTTAAGGCTTCTTTGCTTATCCTTCCATCTTTATAATCATCTCTAGCCTTGTTTAATTCTCTCCTTGCTTTATCTACCGCTTTACTTGCATCTGCTAAATCTTTTGTAGCATAGGCTAGATCTGCATAGGCATTGCCTACTTCTACTCCTACTCTAAGCACTCCTTGTTTATCTTCCACATCTTCTACAAAAGTATCCTGTCCTGAAGTAATAGTCATACTCGAAGCAAAAGCCTCTATTGATCCTTTTGCACCAAGATTGCTTCCACGGATTAAAAGAGCATCTTTGGCATTTAGACTAAGACTGCCTCCAATATTGAACTCACTCCCCACACTCTTTGTCTGCAATGTTGAAGTTTTATTCTCATTGTCTTTAAACTCAAGTCCAGCACTAAACTTTCTATTGAAATCTGCATAAAATCCCTTAAAGCTTCTATCTTTTAAGCTAGAAGTGCTTTTTGTCATAGAGTGAGCATCAAGGATAGAGAGATTCCCCTCAGAGATCAAGGAGGCATTGGAGGCTATATTTAAAGTAGAGCCTATGATGGTAAGAGAGGGGGAGAGGGTGGAGGGGGAGGAAGATGAGGGAGGGAGTGTCGAGTATTGATCTCTAAGTTTATCTAGTGAATCATTGTTGGGGTTTGAAGTGTTTGAGAATGGAGTATCTTGATTTGCCAAAGCCTTTTGTGAATCTTTGCTTCTTGCTTGGATCAACAAAGAATTTGCAGAGATAGAAGAAGATTTGACTTGTGATTCTTCAAACTCTGTATCTTTTGATTTATCTTCTAGTCCCCAAAAGATTTTTTTAGCTCTCCCCCGACTTTGCTTGCTCTCATCAAATACAGAAGAGAGAGTCAAAGACCCAGCATCAATCTCCACCTTATCTTGGGCTTTGATTTCTACTCCG
>CAUWEE010000308.1:0-1595 GCA_963557095.1 uncultured Helicobacter sp.
CAAAGTGAAAGACACAAGACACATTGAGGATCTCTTAAGAGACTTGTCAGATTGCTTGAGCTTACTATGCTTGTGATTGCTTATTCCAAAGGATGGGAGCTACTTGGATCATCAATATGATCTCAAGAGAGGAACTCCTTGTGTGGTTTTGTTCTCTTTTCCCTCACTTCTTGTATGCTTAGGACCTTAGCCTTTCTTCTTCTTCTTCTCTCCACTCTAACCCAAGCCAAAACTTTTTGTGCAAACATTTAACATTTGTTTTCAACATTAGAAACCTAAGCCTTATGCTTTTGATTTTCAAACTTTCTTTTCATAACACTTATTTTGAATTGAATCTTTAAGTCAACTTTGACCATATTTTGTAAATACTTTTCATTGGTAAATATAACCCATTCAAATGTCTTTTTGTGGTTTCAATGGCCACTTTCTTAATCAAACGTTTTCATAACCTTTAGCTATTAGGTTTGAGTTATCCTTGAGGTAGATGTAATACTCACCTATATCCTTAGTGATGGACAATGAGTCTTCCATGCTTATTATAGGGTTAACCCCTCACTAGCATGTTGAAGCTATCCTCACATGGTGGATTTGTGGTTTTAGGTTGAGTTTTCTCCCTTGGATAACAAAAGACCTTAAGGCTTTTGGACCAATCAATTCACCAACTCATTTTGAGATTTTTACCCCGAACTACGAGGTTTTGATCCTAATCTTTTTAAGATGGTACGTAGGCAATGGGTTTATCCATCCAAACACAAAATGTAAATAAACTTGTATATTCTTTTCTCATCTCTTCAATCATGTTTGCACAAACAAATTTTTACAAAACAACAACCTTTACAACAAGTGTGAAAAGGGCTCCCTAGGAGTACCTAGGATGTTTTGGGTGCCTAACACCTTCCCATTGCATAACCAACCCCCTTACCCAGATCTCTGACATTTTTACTAGTTTTTGATTCGATAAAACTTTTAGGTTTTTGTTCGCTTTCTAACCATTCCTTTGGATAAATAGAAGTGCGGTGGCGACTCGACTTGTATGATTTACCTTGGATTTAGTCAATATCTCTAATGGTAACGAATACCCCGCTACAGAAAAGTGGCGACTCTGCTGGGGATATTTGCCTAGTGGGTTTTGCCTACTTTTCATATTTGTTGTATTGTTGTGTATATTGTTTTATGACATATTTTTTGTGCAATTTGGGATTACTGTATTGTATGTAATGATTGATTTGCTTGATATTAATTCCTTGTATGCTTGGTGATCTTTGTGAGATGAGTTCTATACCCGGACTCGAGTGCACTTAGGATAGGAGAATGGCATAGTCTTGTTGACTTGTGTGGAGTTATTCCTTAGCAAGTTGACTTGCAAGCCTATTCACTTGGTGGAGGTTATGTTGGGATCAATAATGTCACACGAGTAGTCGTGGTTAGGCATTACTCTTTCCAATATATGCCTTAGAAGCCAAGGACCTTAGTTTACCAAGCCCATCTTGGCCTATTTTTAGGACGTAGTGCGAAGGTCGTTCAAGTGTAAGATTTGATACGATTGTTACGCGATACTACACTCATAAGAGTCTCTCTTGAGAATATTTTTGGAA
>CAUWEE010000309.1:0-1535 GCA_963557095.1 uncultured Helicobacter sp.
GATTTTCTCTTCAAGAATTTTACTAGCCTCTTCTTGATCTTCTTGTGTTTGAATATCTGTAAAACACAGAGTTTGAAAAACTTGGATTGTTTGAATTTGTTCTTGGGTGAGATATGTTTGAAAATCAGTAGGGATTTCTAAAGATTTTACTTTGACATACCCCTCTAGTGAGTTTGAAGAATTTTTGTAAAAATCTTGTGGAAGAAGATCAAGAATCATTAGTTTGGCATCACATTCACTTGTTTTATCTTTGACCCAGGCATTGGGGAATTGCCTATAAAGATTAAAAGTTTTTATGTTTTTTGTATTCCAATTTTTAAGCCTAAAACTCACAAGGAGTTTGTGGGAACACAAATGTGGATTGAGCTTGGCAACTCTTAGCATTTCAAGTAAAGTGAAAATCCCTAGAAGCAAGCTTTGTCTATCTGTTAGGGCTTCTAGTTTCTGATAAAGGGCAAAGTTTTTTGGAAAGAACTTTCTTTGCTCTTGGGATAGGAAACTAAAATCAATTTGTGAGATATGTTTATCGCAAGTTACGCTTGAGTTAGGGCAATAGAAGTGGAGATAAAACCACTCAGCGATTCTAAAATCTTTCATTGTGGTATCCCCCATTTATTTTGTTTTAAAAAGTTAATTTCTTCATTTGTTAGTTTGGGAGGATTTGCTCCTTTTAAATCTTTCCAACTCCCATCTTTATTGATTCCATAATTATCGCCATTTTTCTTGATTGTAATATGTGCTTGCGAATCTTTAACATTGGTATTTGCCTTATCAACTCTAATCATACTTTTTGGTGCCTGTCCTTTTTTTATTTTTTCTTGTATTTGATTTGTTCCCTTGTTTGGATTATTGTGTTGTTTGCTCTCTCCCCCATTCCCCTTCTTCCCACTGTTGCGATTTCCCCTAGAAAGTTTTCGACCATCTGCACCCTCTTGTTTTGGTGACCCGCTCTCTTTGGCAATCTTTTTATAAATAGAATCAGCATCTTTTAAATCATCTTAGAATATAGGTAAGAATAGCATTATTATATAGATCTAAATTGTCCTCTAGCCAAGGTTCCTCATTGTCCCTTAATCTGTGAAATCCAATTGTTGAGATTGGAAGAAGTTTTTTACTTCTTTTTGTCATATGGCACTGAATATCGCCAAAGATAAAAAAGCTTTCATATGGAAATTTTTTACCCAAATGTTTTCCAAGCGATAAAACACTCCAATAAGTAATACCAAGGACATTTTCTGTCGATAAATTTTTGATTGAATCTTCTATGTGCCAATTATTGCATTGGCACTCTAATTGTGTCAAATCATCAATTTCTTCAAGTTCTTTTTGAATGGAGGTATCCTCTTTAGAGAGGAGATTTGTATAAATATTGGCATTGAAGTAATTCTGATTGCCGATCGAGGATTTTTCCAATTTTGAAGTATAAAATTTAAGGAAAGCTTGAGCTTGTTTTTTATGTTCCCTAGCGTAAACATCTGTTTTCAGAAAGAAGTATAGAAAGTTTTGATTCATCGCAATCATTTGGATCCTCCATT